>QHWY01000115.1 GCA_003223875.1 Acidobacteriota bacterium
AGCCTTGCAAAGCCGCCTGCAATCGATAAGGACCCAGCGCGAGGTTCGGCATCACATACAATCCGGCCTCATTCGTGATCGTCATGCGGCTGACGCCGGTGTCGGTCTGCGTTGCAGTGATTTCTACGCCCGGCAACACGGCTGCGCTCTGATCCCGCACGCTACCGCTAATCTGCGCGGTCGCCTGCGCCCATGCACTTGCAGTGGTTATCACGATTACAAGGAAAGGCAAGACCCCAAAGGTCAGGATGCGCTTTGCACAAAAAATACATCGTGGGCGCTCATAGAGCGCCCCTACAGTTGCGCACCCCAAGCTGTAGGGGCGGTCTATGACCGCCCAGGATTTTTTGTGCAAAACCGTCAGGATGCGCTTCATTTTTCCTCCGCCAGAAAGGGACTCCGGCATGAGGGGCTGGAGTCCTGAGGTTTACTTCTCGAACGTTTTAAATTCCAGGTAATCGCCGGAACAGGAGATCTCACCCAGTTCCCACTGCGGACGCAGTTCGGCGTAGAACGTCGAAGTCCACGGTTTCACCAGGGCCTTGGGATCCGTGATGATGAAGTCGATCTGCAGGTGATCGCGGTCCGTGCGACGGAATCGCTCGGTGACGTGCATCTCGGGGCTGTGCGGATGTCCCAACCGGTCGATCCAGGTTTTTTCGTTGAAGCCTACGGTATCCACTACAAATGTCGTGTCGTTCTCCCAACGGCCGACAGACGTGCCTCCCCAGGTCAGCTCCGGATCCGGCGGCAGCGGCCGGCCATCGGTATAAATCCGCCGAATCACATGGTCGTATTCATAAAGCATCAAGACGTATTTCGGCGTCTGGATGAACTCAAACGGATAAGGATGGAAGTAAACTCGAGGTGTTCCCGGCGGATAACATTTCGTAACCACGGGGTCATTCGTTGTTTCTAGATCGTATTGCCCGCCGTTGGTGTTCTTCGCTTCCTTGTATTTTGCAATTGCCCAGGGCGTCATTTCCGGTTCCTCTTTGGTGAATGTCGCGCCTGCGTAGCCGCGCATCCCTGCAGGATTTCGAATCATCCAAACGCCAGTGAGATCACGCTTTGGCGCTGGGGCCGCAGCGGATGCCGCAGAAGAAGCCGGTGCCTGCGCGGATATGGAGGTTGCCCACACCAGCCATGTGACGGCAATGGCAAGAATAAGCGTTCGCGCCATGAGACCTCCTAATCTTCAAATAGTGGTAAGGAGTTTCCCTCCGGACCGATAAGCTTCCGAATCCACAGCGTATGCGGATTGTTCTTGTTGGGATTTCCGCTGACCGTGATTTGATCGCCGGGCTTCAACGTATTTTTGTTCCACCCGGCTCTGTTCAGCTTGTTGGGAGCTGTCAACTCGCCTTGCCATTTTTCCGAAACGCCTTTTTCGTTTTTCGTCTCCCAATACACCTGAACGTGCGGATTCATATAGACAAGTTCGGTGACGGCTCCCTTTATTGTGACCATCTTGTCGGTATCGAAAGCGGCTGCGCCGTGATGCGCAAGCGCAAGTCCAGAAGCGATAAAAAGAGCTGCGGCGGAAACGGCCGCGATCAGTACTGTTTTCCGGAAGAGATTCATGAGTGGACCCTCCTGTTTGGTGGGTATTCTAATTCCCCTCCTTGCGCCACCGCAAGGAGGGGTGGCCGAGCGATCAATAGAATATCGCGAAGCATCCGCGAAAACGCGAGGCCGGGGTGGTTTTCCGACTGAATTAACTTAAAATACGACGTCATCAAGGAAGGACGGCATGAATCAACGACGGGAATTTTTAAAAAGTCTTGCAGCGGCGAGCGTATGCGCGGTGACACGCGCTCCTGAACTCCTCGCGCAGGGCGTGCAATACAAGCCCATTTCAAAAGGCGGATACATCGACGTTCATCACCATCATCAGCCGCCGGGATTCGGACTTGGTGGTGGCGGCCGCGGTGCCTTTGCGGCTGGTGGAGGCGCGCGGGGCGGAGGCCGGGGTGCGTGGACACCGCAGCAATCCATTGAGCAGATGGATAAGTTTGGAATTGGTGTCGCCATTCTGTCCCTTACACAAATGGGCGATGTCATTTACGACAACACCGAAAAAGGCCGCGCCGCCGTGCGCAAGGTAAACGATTTCGGCGCGAAGTGCATGCACGACTATCCGAAGCGGTTTGGATTATTCGCGTCGATTCCATTCCCGGATATCGATGGTTCGCTCAAAGAGATCGAATACGCGTACGACACTTTGAAGTGCGACGGCATCAGCATCTACACCAACGACAACCAAGGCCATTGGCCCGGCGATCCGAAGCTGGAACCGATTTGGAAGGAGCTTGGCCGGCGCAAAACCATCCTTTATATGCATCCTTGGGTGCCGGCGTGTTGCAACAATCTCAATTACGGCGCCTCGTCGTTCATGAATGAGATCGATTTCGAAACGACGCGCGCCGTGACGAGCTTCATCACGAGCGGCGTTTTGTTTCGATATCCCGATCTCAAACTGATCACAGCGCATTCGGGCGGCACACTGCCTGTGCTCGCCGGGCGAATGAAGGATCGCTATCCCGCAGATAAGACGCAATACATTCCGAACGGGCTTTGGGCCGAACTCCGGAAGCTTTACTACGACTGCGCGCATGCGACATATAAAATGCCCTGGGCGGCACTGACAGCATTGGTTCCGCCGACGCAATGCCTCTTCGGTACAGACTATTCGCCAGAGCCCATCGAAAGCACGGTGAATGAGATTCCAAATCTGGGAATCTCTCGCGATGTTTTGGAAATGCTCGAGCGTAAGAATGCGGAGCGGCTCTTCCCGCGTTTCAAGGTCTGAACCAGTTCTCTGACCCCCTCAGTGCTTCGGGTGCCCTATCATCATGTATAGAAGCATAATAATGCTATGAGCACGAGCATCACAGATTACAGAGAGGCTGTGGATCACTTGCCTGAGGGAACCACTCTTGTCGCTCAAGATGTTTCCTGGGACGACTATGAGCGGATTTTGGAAGAGCTCGCGGATCGGCCCGCTGTTCGCGTCACTTACGATCAAGGAAGATTGGAGATTATGAGTCCGCGCCCGGAGCGCGAGAAGTACAAGCGTTTGATAGAAAAAATCATCGACGCGTTAGCGGATGATTTGGATTTGAATGTGGAGGCGCTCGGTTCGGCGACTTGGCGCAAAAAAGAAGATGCGAAGGGTGCAGAGGCGGATACCTGTTATTACATCGCCAACGCCAACCGGATCATCGGCAAACGCGAAATTGATCTCAGTGTCGATCCGCCGCCGGACCTGGTGGTCGAAATCGATGCAACGAACGAATCTCTATCGAAGTTTCCAATTTACTCCACACTTCGCTTTCGCGAGATTTGGCGGTACGACGTGCGTCACAACAAAGTCCAGATGTATGAGTTGCGGGGTAACAAGTACACCGAGATATCCGCCAGCCGCTCTTTTCCAGTCCTTAACCCCTAAAACTCTCACCGGTATTCTCGAACCTAGCAAAACGAAGGGCCAGAAGGCTGCAATGGCCACTTTCCGTACCTGGCTGAAGAAACGCTAAGAATTGCCGGGAAGCCCTGCGCCCGATGAGCGACGAGACGATAGGCGTGCCGGGATCGACGATGGTCACGCCAAGCTTGCGAAGGTCGTGAATCGCGCGCTCAATGATGTCAATGCTCTCCTCGTCGGCCTTCGCGAACAGCTTCTTACGGCTTTGCACAAAAAATCCTGGGCGGTCATAGACCGCCCCTACAGCTTGGGGTGCGCAACTGTAGGGGCGCTCTTATGAGCGCCCACGATGTATTTTTTGTGCAAAGCCGCTTCTTACTCATATTTCGCGCAGCACGCCGATGCGCACGCTGCCGAGCCGTTGCTCCGCCGCATGGCTCATTATAAACTTCAACAAAAAATGGAGGAAAATGCCGATGCTTTCAAAAACACGAGGAATGGCTACGATTCTTTTGGTGTTCGGCACCAGCTTCGCGCTCTTGGCCCAGAACACGTCAGGTTCGATCACGGGCGTTATACAAGATGCGAGTGGAGCCGTCATCCCAGGCGCGCAAGTAACGCTCATCAATCAGGAGCAAGGCGTCACGTTCCAGCAAACAATCACCAACGAGACCGGCATTTATTTCTTCAGCGCTCTCCCGGCGGCAACCTACACCGTAACGGCAGAATTGCCGGGCTTCAAAAAATACAGCAAGAAGGACGTTAAGCTTTTTGTCAACGACAGGCTGGGTCTTCCGCCGATCGTTTTAGAAGTGGGCTCACAGGCAGAGTCCGTTTCAGTCGAAGCGTCGGCAGTGACGCTGGAAACCGTATCGGCAGAGCGCTCGGGTATCGTCACTGGCAGACAGATGGTTGACATCGCGCTCAACGGCCGCAATTTCGCGGCCCTGCTGAAGCTCGTGCCGGGTGTCCCTGCAGACACGGCCCCCTCCGGCCTTGGCGTGAACGCTTATATTAACGGAGGGCGCGCCAATCAGAACAATTTCACTGTGGACGGTCAAACGGTAACGGACTCCGGCGTGAATCAACAGTTCGCATACCGACTCAATGTCGATGCTATTGCTGAGTTCAAAGTCTCCACTACCAGTCAGGGAGCAGAGTTCGGCCGCAACGCCGGCGCGCAGGTTCAAGTGGCAACCAAAAGTGGAACCCAGGATTTTCACGGTGGCGGCTACTGGTTCAAGCGGCACGAAGGATGGAACGCCAACTCGTTTACGAATAACCGGCAGGGTATTCCGCTGCAAGTGTACCGATTCCTGACCACGGGCTACTTCATCGGCGGGCCGGTCTATGTTCCTAACAAGTTCAACAGGGATAAGAGCAAGCTGTTTTTCTTCTTTTCTCACGAGTGGGGCCGGGAGAAGATGCCACCTGTCCCAGTGCGCGTAATGGTGCCCACTGCAGCGGAACGGCAAGGGGACTTCTCGAATACACGAGATGCTGCTGGTATTCCGGTGACCATCAAGGATCCATTGACGCAACAGCCCTTCCTCGGAAACAAGATCTCTGCGGATCGGTTCAGCCCATACGGCCCATCGACTCTGAACTGGCTTCCGCTGCCGAATACATTAGGAAATCCGACCTACAACTATGAAACGCAAGTCGCTTCGGAAAAGCCGTCCTTCGACCAGGTCTACAGAGTCGACTACAACATCAGTAACAAGTGGAGAGCCTATGTTCGAGTCCTTCGCGATAAGCGAACGGAAAACAATCCCTATGGACGTTTGGATTCCGCCAATGATCTTGCGTTGTCAAACCTCTACGCGCCGACGTTTGGGTGGTCGGTGAGCGGAAATGTCGTCACGATTCTCAGTCCAACCCTAACAAATGAACTGCAGATTGGATATACGAAGAACGGCATACCCGGCGACGCTCCTCCTAGCGACAGTCCATACTACAGGTCGGTTTCGAAGGTGAATGTGCCTCTGTTGTATCCCAATGCGGACCCATCGGGACTCGTGCCCAATTTTGCTTTCGACATTCAAACTTCGAGAAACAGTCCCCAGCTGACCCGGTTCACAGGCTTGCCGTATTACAATGCGAATCCCATCACCAACGTCACTGACAACGTGAGCAAGGTGCGTGCGGCCCACACGATCAAGGCCGGGTTCTTCATCGAACAGGGCGTAAAACACGAGAGTCCCTTCAGACCTTACAACGGCGATATCTTCTTCACGCGGGACTCCGCAAATCCTGGAGACACGGGTTGGGCTTTTGCCAACGCGCTGCTTGGAAACTTTCAGCGGTATCAGCAATTCAGCAAGACGGTGATCCTCGACGCTCCCTATTGGAACGTCGAATGGTACGGCGCGGACACGTGGAAAGTCACATCAAAGCTGACTTTGAACTATGGACTACGTGTTAATCTCGTGCCTCCGATCTACGAAGAGCATAACCTGTTCACGAATTTCGATCCCCGAGCATACGACCCCGCGAAGAGAGTTTTTCTGTATCAGCCCACGCAGGTTAACGGTCAGCGGCGGGCAATCAACCCTGTTACCGGCGAAATTGGCCCAGCGGCTTTGATCGGCGTCATTGTGCCGGGCATTGGGAATCCCGCCAACGGCATCGTGCACGCGGGCCAGAACGGCATTCCGCGGGGCTTGATCGACAGCCGCGGTCCGCAGTGGGGCCCCCGGTTCGGGGTGGCTTACGCGCCGACAGCGAAGACAGTGTTTCGGCTCGGTGGCGGAGCCTTCTATGAGCGCATCTCTACCGCTTCTGTCGGGTATACGACGAACTTCTTAACGAACCCACCCGACATTCAGCTATCTCAGATTTTCTTCGGCAATCTCTCTGCGATTGGAAGTTCGGGGGGTACCCTGTTCCCGTTGCAAGTGGCGCAGCTATCGAAGGACGGCCATGTCCCAACCGTATACAATTTCAGCTTCGGTCTGCAACAGGAACTCCCGCTAGAGGTCCTGTTAGACGTCTCCTACGTGGGTACTCAATCGCGGCATTTGGTCGAGGGTGTGCCATTTAATGCCGTGCCCTTTGGAAGTGCGTGGCTGCCTGAAAATCAGGATCCAGCATTGGGAAGGCCGGTGACCACCGATGGCAGTACCACGTTGCGCGCCGATTTGTACCGTCCCTACCCAGGGTTTGCCGGTGGGCTAGCGACACAAGGCCAATCGACGATAGGCACATACGCCTTCGGCAGTTCTGCCAATTACAATGGATTGCAAGTCGCTGCGATCCGGCGTGCCGGCAGAGGTCTGCAATTCGGGTCAGCGTATACGTGGTCAAGGGCTCTCGGAAACGCCGATGGCTCATGTGGTATTGCAGCATGTGGCCATCCACTGGATACTCGTCGTACCACGTACGGATTGTTGTCGCTCGACCGGAGTCATAGTCTTACGTTCAACTACATCTATGATATTCCCAGCCTGGCACGGCCGAATTCGGTCCTGGACAATCCACTCGGACGGCAGATTTTCGGTGGCTGGCAGATCTCCGGCGTATCCAGCTTCAGTGTGGGTGCGCCGCTGACGATCGGCTACACGCTGACGGGAATCGGTAACGCAGAACGGAACCGCCGAATCACAGGAAGCGAAGACTTCGGGCCGCGTGTGGTCTTGACGTGCAATCCCAACCTCCCGCGCGGGAAACGAACCGTTGTCAGTTTCATCGATACGTCGTGTGTTGCGCCAGCTCCAAAGGGCAGCATCGGCAATGACTCCGGCCTGGACACTGTGCGGGGGCCTGGCCTGAACAACTGGGATATCTCCCTGTTCAAGAAGTTCCAATATGGAGAAAACCCGCAGCAGTACATCCAACTCCGGTTGGAGGCATACAATGCATTCAACCACACGAATTGGGGCACGATGAACTCGACGGCTCAGTTCAATCCAAACACGGGTCAACTCGTTAACGCCAGTCCTGCAGTTCGCGACGGTTTCGGCGCTCTAACAGCGGTGCGAGCGACGGGTCTGCCCGGTAGTCCCAGAATCATTCAAATTGCAGGTAAAGTGTATTTCTGACCCAACTCGATTTCCGGAAGGCTCTCGATTTGAGGCTAATCAGAATCGTTTAAAAAAATCTGCCGATTATCGGGATCAGTGGACTGCCGATGTCAAGGAACACCGTGGGTTCGATTCCAGATCGTCAGCCGGGTGGGTGCAGCCTGAGGCGATCGCGCGCGGCTG
>QHWY01000119.1 GCA_003223875.1 Acidobacteriota bacterium
CGACTGGGACATCGCGGGGCTTCAGCTCACACCCAACAAACCCGAACCGGGGCTGCCGACTCTGGCCATTATTAACGGAGGGTCCGCCAATTTCTATGAGTTCTTCGTCGATCCGCTGAACCGTCCAGGACTCGGACAGTATCTCGCCCAGCGGATGCCGGTGATCCTTATCACTATTCCGGGCAATTACATCGACGGCGGCTGGGCGATTCAAAAGTATGATGAACGAATTCCAGGCTATATCTTGTATCTTGGATCAGGGCATTTCCCCTGAAGAAGTGGGAATGCGGAACGCGATTTATACTTTCAGTCTCGTCGCAGAGGGCGTGCGCCAACTCCTGGAGCAGAAGACAGCGGGTCCGTTGCTGATTCTCGGGCACTCCACCGGCGGGGAAATCCAGTTTCTCCTGAAGGAATCCTCTTTGAAGAATCGCCTCAACGGCCGCTCGATCGGTTGGGGCACCGGCGGCCCGGCTTTTCTGACCAAGGAACTGGACGAAAAGTTCGGAGTGCGTGCCGAGCGAGTGCAGTCGTATGCGCGGTATCCGCGTGTCGATCGGCTTCGCGCCCGCGATCCGCAAGGCTATATCTCTTCCAACTACATCGGTCCATTGAATCCTTTAAAGGGCCGGACTCCGCTCGATGTGGCGAAAGCGTGGTTCCAGGCGGAAGAGCGCCGGCGGCCGCAGTTCAAGCAGACCTTGCAAGACATGGAGCACCAGGGATTCACCGAGCATCGTGCGCGTTTGGAGAAGGAGATCCGGGAGATTCTTCAGGGAAACAAATACGGAATCAAAGCGGATGACGTGATCCGGGATCTGTTCTCCACGATGTCGCCGCCGATGAAAGGATATCGCCGGATGGCTTGGGTCGTCGGAAGCCTCGATGACGGACATTGGGATCCCACACCGGAAACCGCCCGCGAATGGAATTTCGCAAGGCGTTTCCGGCAGGAAAATCCCGGAGCCGCTATCCGCGTTCTTCTGATCGCGTCCCCGGTCACGCATTATGCTCACATTGAGCGGCCCAAACAGTTAGCTGCTGTGCTGGTGGGGACAGCGCGCTGGCTGATGCAGTAATAAACCATAGGAACGGTGTGATCTTTTGCATCCTGAGCAGTATACTTTGCACCATAACAAATTACTGACCAAGGGGAGAGTGCAATGAGATGCCCGAGTAAGAAATTGCTGCGGATTAGTGTGCTGTTATGCAGCGTCGTGTTGGCGGGATATGCCCAGGCGCCGGCACCGTCGCCACAGTCGCCAACGAAGACACTGAGACCTGTGCAAAATTTTGTCACGGTAAGCGATCAAACGCTGCGCGCACCCAGGCCCGAGAATTGGCTGATCCATCGGGGCAATTATCAAGCCTGGGGCTACAGTCCCCTTGATCAGATCACCAAGGCGAATGTTAAGAATCTGCAACTGGTCTGGTCCCGAAATATGGAGCCAGGCGTCAATGAGGCCACGCCACTGGTCTACAACGGCGTCATGTATGTGGGTAATCCCGGCGACGTGATCCAGGCGATCGATGCGGTCACTGGCGATCTCATGTGGGAGTATCGGCACCCTCGGCCGCCGGCCTCTTCCATGCGCAACGCTTTGGGGCAGCGCAAGCGGAGCATTGCCATCTACGGCGACCAGATCTACTTCGTAAGCTGGGACAATGTCATCGTTTCACTGGGGGCCCGCACGGGGGAAGTGGTCTGGCAGGCCAATCGCGGCGGCGACTTGGAAGTCAGCAACTCTACCGGGCCGATCGTGGCGAATGGTGTCGTCGTCGCAGGCAGCACATGCCAGTTTTCCAGTCACGGCTGCTACGTCACGGGTCACGACGCCAGTACCGGCCGGGAGCTTTGGCGTAACGAAATGATTCCCCATCCAGGCGAGCCTGGTGACGAGACATGGGCCGGCGCACCATTTGAGAAGCGGTGGATGACGGGCGTCTGGGGTCAGCTCACCTACGATCCCGAACTCGATCTGGTCTACTACGGCTCGAGCGGCGCCGGACCGGCATCGGAGGCTCAGCGCGGTACGCCGGGCGGAACACTGGCCGGCACGAACACCCGCTTCGCTGTGAGGCCCAAGACCG
Organism: Acidobacteriota bacterium; assembly: GCA_003223875.1. Taxonomy (GTDB): domain Bacteria; phylum Acidobacteriota; class Terriglobia; order 20CM-2-55-15; family 20CM-2-55-15; genus 20CM-2-55-15. The sequence goes on from QHWY01000119.1 coordinate 2,092, forward strand.
GCGAAGTGGTCTGGAAGCACCAGGTCCTGCCGCGTGACAACTGGGATCAGGAATGCACGTTCGAAATGATGATCATCAACACGCCGGTGAACCCTTCCGCTCCGGACCTGCTGGCGGTCAATCCGAACGCGCGGCGCGGACCGCGCAAGACACTGACCGGCGTTCCTTGCAAGACGGGAATCGCCTGGAGCTTCGATGCGGCCAACGGCGAGTTCCTCTGGGCCAAACCGACCAACGAGCAGAACATCGTCGCCCGGATCGATCCGAAGGGACTCGTCACGGTGAATGAAAACGCGGTACTAAAGGACGTCAACAAAACCTATCACGTGTGCCCGACCTACAACGGCGGACGTGACTGGCCGCAAGGCGCCTACAATCCGAAATCCAACGTCATGTATATACCGCTTTCGAATCTCTGCATTGACTCGACGGCGCGCACTGATCGCGGCGTCGAACCGCAGTTTGTCTACAACACGACGAACGTAGGAAAGCTTGCAACAGGCAAAGACAAGGTGGGCCGCATCGACGCGATCTCGGTTGAGACCGGCAAAACCTTGTGGAGCTGGGAAACGCGGGTATCGAACTATTCGCCAGTTCTAGCCACCGGCGGCGGGCTCCTCTTCAACGGCTCGATGGACCGTTATTTGCGCGCGCTTGATACCGACAGCGGTCAGGTCGTGTGGCAGACGCGGCTCCCCTCACAGGTTGTTGGCGGTGCCGTAGCGTATTCGATAAACGGCCGCCAATACATCGCCGTCGCGGCCGGCGGCGGGCCGATCGCTGCCCTCGGCGTTGGCCTGACCCCCGAGGCCGACACCACCAGCGGCGGCAACGCCGTCTACGTCTTCGCGCTGCCGCAATAGCTCGTAAAAAGGGGTGAGGCGATGCGCACAATGGGTTTCCTGGTATTGGAATCGCTCTCGATGCCAGGCACAAAGAGATCTATGTCGCCGATATGACCCTAAACGCGATATTGGGGTTTTATTTTCCTGAAATCTTCTGAGCCAAAATGACTAACTGTTTCGTCAACCTCTCCCGCGAAAGCGGGAGAGGGCTGCACCCACGGCACTGTACATGCTGAACGCTGTTCGATGGGAAGGCGGTGGCGCTACAATGAGGTTGATGAAAATCAAAGGGTCCGCAACGATCGACGACCTACTCCGGATGCCCAAAGACGGCCGTAAATATGAGCTTGTCGACGGGGAGATTGTTGTGAGCCCGGCGGGAATGCGTCACTCGGAGATCGCGGCAAAGATATCTTACATTATCGCGACATTCCTGGAAAAATCGCCGATCGGAAAAGTTTATAGCGCCGACGTGGGAATCATACTGCCCAACGAGAATCTTCGCTCGCCGGACGTGACCTTCGTCCGGACTGAGAAGCTGCCGGAAGGCAAATCGCCGGATAGTTTTGGCGAGATTGTTCCTGATTTGGCCGTTGAAGTCCTCTCGCCAAATGACAGCCCTACCTACGTGGGGCGCAAGATTGGAGAGTATCTCGAGTGCGGCGTTCCTCTGGTCTGGCTGATCGACCCGGCGACAGAAACCGTCACCGTCTATCGCTCGCTCTCGCAAACCGAACAGCTCAGCGCACAAGATACGATCAACGCGGAACCCATCTTGCCGGGTTTTTCGTGTCCTGTATCGCGGTTCTTTCGCTAACGCCTGCGCGATTCGATTGGCGATCACGGCCTTCACACCAACGCGATCCTAATTTAAGCCGTGGATACAGGAGCAGATTCCCGAATGCCCTGCCTGATGGAATCACCGAGGCCCAGGATCTGTTGAGCGTTGCGGTAAAGCAGCTTCTCGCGGTCCGCGTAGGATAAACCAATCTCCTCGATCAACGCGAGCGCCGTTGCCGGATCCCAGCACGGATAATCGGAACCGTACATGACGCGGTCGATTCCGTAATATTCGATCGCGAATTTGATTCCCATGCTGTGCGGAGAAACGGTGTCGGTGTACATGCGGCGGATATAGGAGCTTGGCGGGCGAGGAAGCTCGGCGTTCTTGCCGTTCTTGTCCATACGGCCGGATTGGTAAGGCAACGCACCGCCGGTGTGCGACATCACGATCTTCAGGTTGGGGACGCTTCAGGAGGCCGGAAAAGACCAGCCGCGAAGCCGCCACGCTGACCTCAATAATGCGGCCCAGACTGAGCTGCAGCGCCCCTCCGTAGCCTTCCAAGTCTTCACCAAAGACGGCATCGGTCGGATGAAGGAAAAGCGGAACGCCGAGCTGTTCGATGCGAGCGTAAAAGGGCGCAAGCCTCTCGGCGTCGATGCGTGTATCCCGGCCGATGCTGCCGGGAATATTGGATCAATTTCAACTTCTTCGGGCCGCACGCGGTAGCCGCGCTTAACCGCAAAGGCATATCGGTCGTAGTGTCGCATCCCTGGGATCACGAGTTTCTCGCCGGGGTGGTCAGTTCGGCCGAAACGTGTCGCCGGTCTTCTATTGAGGCTTCGCCCTATCGGGCTCGCGCTTCGCGCCCTCCTCTGCCAGGAGGGGAATGCTAAAAAACGTTGCCAGAACGAGTCCGACGCGGCATGCTAGGACCACTGAAATCTTGGGCCTGAAGCCATTTGAAAGGGAGATTTGTCATGACGAAAACGACGTTCCTTGCAGTCACCACTGTGGTGGCCATCATATCGACCCTCGCCTTGGCCGGTTTTTTGACGGCACAAACCTCGTCTTCTGCAGCACTGACAGGCAAAGTCACGTCCCAAGCTGAAGGCCCTATGGAGGGCGTGCTCGTCGGCGCGAAGAAAGCGGGCTCCACCATCTCCATTTGGGTGGTGACGAACGCTCAAGGCCAGTACAGCTTCCCGCGAGAAAGATTGGTACCGGGCACATACAGCATCAAAATTCGGGCTGTCGGTTATGAGCTCCCGAAAACCTCCGTCGATGTGACAGCGCAAACGGCTCAGTTGGATTTGAAACCGAACAGAGTAACCAGCCCAACGAAGGTCGCCATGCAAATGTCGAATGGAGAGTTGCTGATGAGCGTTCCGGGAACTCAGGAACAGAAGCTCCAGCTCGGCGGATGTGTCAATTGCCACACGTTGCAGCGAGTTTTGTTCTCACGTTTCGATGCTGATGAGATGGCCCTGGTCGTCCAGCGAATGACGCGGCATACGAACAACTCGTCGATCCTGCATCCGTGGATGCGTCCTTCAGAGGGACCGCTAGGCCCGCCGGCTTCCGGCCAAGTCAACTTTGGCAAATACCTCAGCTCGATTAACCTCAGCGCGACCGACACGTTTGAATTCCCGCTGAAGACTCTGCCGCGGCCCAAAGGCAAGGCGACGCAAGTCATCTACACCGTTTACGACTTGCCGCGGCCGGACGCGTCACCGCACGACGAGGTATTTGATGCGCAAGGAAATGTCTGGTATTCCGATTTCAATTCGCAGTTTTTTGGGAAGCTCGATCCAAAAACCGGCAAAGTCGTCGAGTACAGCGTTCCCCAAGCTCGCTTAGGACAGATCGCCCAGGGCGGTCTGCAGATCGATGTTGATAAGGAAGGCCGGATTTATTACGGCAACATGTCGCAGATGCAGATCGTGCGGTTCGATCCGAAGACGGAAAAAATGGAAACCTTCAAGGTCCCCGTACCGGAGTCCGAACTTGGAGATGGTCATCTGACGATGATCGATCCCTCACAACAGCATCTGGATAGCTTCCTCTGGATGAATGTCGCCTTTGCTACCGGAGAGGCAGGCGGCACATGGCATGTGAACCTCGCGACCAACACGTGGACGCACATGACCTACCCGCCGGGTAGTCCGCGCGCCCAGGCCTACGATGTCGTCGCAGACTCGCACAACAACATGTACGGGATGCAAATGAATAACGACAAGCTTTGGTTCACGGATGGCAAGACTTTACAAACCATTTGGTACGACTTCCCCACAAAAGGAAGCGGGTGCCGCCGGGGACACATCGATTCCCAGGATCGCGTCTGGTGCGGTAAATTCAACGGCAACGCTCTGGCAATGTTTGATCCGAAGACGAAGAAGATTACGGAATGGAACGTTCCCACGCCATGGACACGTCCATATGACGCGCAGTTCGATGACAAAACGTATCTCTGGGGCGCCGGCATGGACAACGATCTTGCTGTGCGGCTGAATTTTCAGACCGGAGAATTCACAGAATTCCTGCTTCCCCATGAAACCAACGTTCGTCACGTGGAGGTCGAAAAGACCGGGCCTCTCTCAAAGTTCTGGGTCGGAAACCAGCACGGCAACACGCTGATCCGGGTGGAACCTCTAGCCCCGTGAGACGCGCATCTTTTGATAAAATTGAAAAGCAGGGTAACTCCCCTCCTAAGTTAGGAGGGGTGGCCCCGCGAAGCGCGAGCCCGATAGGGCGAAGCCTAAAGAGAAGGGCCGGGGAGGTTCCCTATGGAACCACCCCGCCTCGCTGCGCTCGGCACCCCTCCTAACTTAGGAGGGGAGTTTTCATGTTTCATCCCATCATTCAGGAATGGTTTGAGCGTTCGTTTGCCCGTCCAACCGAAACGCAGGACCTCGCTTGGAAAGAGATCATCGCCGGCCGCGATGTTCTGATTTCAGCGCCCACCGGATCGGGCAAAACGCTGGCGGCATTCCTGGCATGTCTCGATCGGCTGGTGAGAGCGGCTCTGGAGGGTTCGCTCCTGGACGAAACCGAGGTCGTGTACGTTTCGCCTTTGAAAGCGTTGAGTAACGACATCCAGAAAAACCTGGAACGTCCGCTTCAGGAAATCGCGAAACTCGCGGGTGAGAAAGGTCTCCTGATGCCGCCGCTCCGCGTTGCGGTCCGAACCGGCGACACGCCTATGGCCGAGCGGCAGCAGATGATCAAACGGCCTCCGCACATTCTCGTGACGACCCCCGAGTCCCTCTTTATCCTGCTGACCGCCGAGCGGAGCCGTCACCTGCTTAAGACGACAAAGACATTCATCATCGATGAGATTCACGCGTTGGTGGACGACAAACGGGGCGCGCACCTTGCATTGTCGGCCGCGCGTCTAGACGATCTCGTCATGAAAGCGGGCCGCCGTTATCCTCAGCGAATCGGTCTGTCGGCCACGGTGCGCCCGATCGAAGAAGTGGCGAAATTCGTGTCGCCCGATAAGCCGCTCCAGATCATTGATCGAGGTCACCGCCGTCAGTTAGATCTTGCCGTCGAGGTTCCAAAGGACGAACTCGGACCGGTCGCTAGTAACGAGATGTGGGCGGAGATCTACGACCGTATTTCCGAATTGATCCTGGCGCACCGCACGACACTGGTCTTCGTTAACACGCGCAGGCTCGCAGAACGTGTTGCGCATCATCTGGCCGAGCGTCTCGGGGAAAACGCGGTACTAGCGCATCACGGCAGCCTGTCGCGCCGCTTGAGACTGGAGGCCGAACAGAAATTGAAGAGCGGTGAGTTGCGGGCCGTAGTTGCGACCGCGTCCCTGGAGCTGGGAATCGATATCGGATCCGTCGATCTGGTTTGCCAGATCGGATCTCCACGTTCCATTGCTGTGGCGCTGCAGCGAATCGGCCGCTCAGGACATCGTGTGGATCCCACCAGCATTCCCAAGGGACACATCTTTGCCACGACACGCGACGAACTGATCGAATGCGCCGCGCTCATGCGTGCGATTCGAGGCGGCTCTTTGGACGCGCTGCAGATTCCTCCGTGGCCGCTCGATGTGCTGGCGCAACAGATCGTGTCTGCGGCGGCTTGCGAATCATGGAATGAAAACGATCTGTTCGAATTGGTTTGCCGGGCTTACCCCTACCGCGATCTTCCCCGCGAAGACTTCGATGCCATCATTGAAATGCTTTCCGAAGGCATTGCAACGCAGCGCGGCCGCAGCGGCGCATTTCTACATCGCGATCAAATCAACAATGTTGTCCGCGGCAGGCGAGGAGCGCGGCTCGCCGCGATCACATCAGGCGGTGCCATCCCGGAAAACGCCGCTTACTTCGTGATCGCCGAGCCGGAAGAGACGATTGTCGGAACGCTCGACGAGGATTTCGCCGTCGAGAGTCTGGCAGGCGACGTTTTCCTGCTCGGCACGACCTCGTGGCGGATTCGCCGCGTCGAATCCGGACGCGTGCGTGTGGAAGATGCTCGTGGCGCCGCGCCATCGATTCCCTTCTGGCGCGGAGAGGCGCCGGGCCGTACCGTCGAGTTGTCCGAAGAAGTTGCAAACCTTCGCGCCGAGATCCTCAAACAGAATGAGCCTATCGAATGGCTCATGCGTGAATGCGCGCTCGACCGGCGTGGCGCCGAACAAGCGGCGTTGTACGTGCGGGCCGGAGCCGCCGCGCTCGGAGCGTTACCTAGTCAGCGGACGGTTGTGGCGGAACGGTTCTTTGATGAGGGCGGCGGGATGCAGCTTGTCGTGCATGCTCCCTTCGGCGCGCGGATCAATCGCGCGTGGGGCCTGTCTCTGCGCAAGCGTTTTTGCCGCACATTCAACTTCGAACTTCAGGCGGCGGCAACCGACAACGGTATCGTGATCTCGCTTGGCGAGCAGCACAGCTTCCCTCTTGGCCTGGTCTTCGAATTTCTAAACACAGCAACCGTTGAAGACGTCTTGACGCAAGCGATGCTGGATTCGCCCATGTTTACAGCCCGATGGCGCTGGAACGCGTCGCGAGCCCTCGCGGTTCTCCGGTTTTCACGTGGACGCAAGGTTCCGCCTCCCATCCAACGCATGCGGTCGGACGATCTGCTCGCCGCTGTCTTTCCAGACCAAGCCGCTTGCGGCGACAACTTGCCTGGCGAGATTCGCATTCCCGATCATCCGCTCGTCAAAGAGACGATTCGAGACTGCCTATACGAGGCGATGGATCTCGATGGGCTGAAACACGTTCTTGAAGGCATAGCCGCCGGTGAAATCAAGACCGTCGCTATCGATACGGCCGAGCCATCGCCGCTGTCACATGAAATCCTGAACGCAAATCCATATGCCTATCTCGACGACGCGCCTCTGGAAGAAAGAAGGGCGCGCGCCGTTCAGATGCGAAGGACCTTGGGTGCCGATGCAGGCGAGATTGGCGCGCTTGATCCGGCTGCAATTGACGAAGTATTCAGCGAGTCGTGGCCTTTAGTTCGCGATGCCGATGAGTTGCACGACGCCTTGTTGACATTGATCAGTCTTCCGCCGGTACCCGAATGGAAGGCGTTTTTCGAAGACCTCGTCAAGCTGCGACGCGCGAGAGTCATTGAACGTGCCAGCCGCGAATTCTGGGTTGCCGCTGAACGTCTTACCGTTGCGGAGAGTGAAGAGGGCCCTTTTGCAACCGTTCGGGGGTGGATGGAATCCACCGGCCCAACCACGATCAAAGCCCTCGCTGAACGATTAGCATTCCCACAGGATG
>QHWY01000477.1:0-1662 GCA_003223875.1 Acidobacteriota bacterium
AGCGAGAGCCGCGCGGTGGATCTGAATAGCCCTGGCTCGTCCCGCGGAAAGAGTGGTGAGGACTACGGTGCCGGAAATACCGAGGATCGTCTGTTGAGGGCGAGAGAGATCCAGCGCGAGCTCGGCGTGAGTCGCGCGACGGCATACCGCATGATGACCGATGGGACACTGCCTGCGTACCGATTTGGAGGAACCAACGGAAGGAGAGCAATGGTTCGAGTTTCGCTTCGAGACCTTCGCAGTTGGCTGGAAAATCACCGGGGCATCCAGGCCAGCGGTGCCCAAAACGCTACCTGCTGATTTTTGGCTGACAACGGTGTTTTATCCTTCTGCGTAAGGAAGCCATGCGCGCATTCAAGGTCAGGCGAAACGGAGAACAATACTACCGGGTAGATCTCCCGCGGAATCTCTTCACGGACGGCAAGCGCCATTCCGTGATGGCGGTGACCCGAAAAGAGGCGATCGACAAGGCGCAGGATACCATCGCTCGCCGCCGGAAGGGCCTCGACTGTAGCGCGGCTCAGACTCCGCTTACCGACTTCCTGAAACGCTTCCTTGAGTACTACAAGACCGAGGGCGGTGTTTCGCTCCGCACCTGGCAGGACTATCGTTATCACGTCGAGGCGAATGTGGTTCCACTGATTGGTGGGATCGTGCTCTCCGAACTGAAACCGGTTCACGTCGATGAATGGATGAAGAGCCTCCGGGAGCGCGGTCTCGGCAATCGCACCGTCGAATACGCCCAATCGGTTTTGCGCCGCGCGCTTCAGTTTGCCCTGGAATGGGAGCTGCTCGATCGGAATCCGGCGGGGGCGCGGTTCCGTGCCGCCAAGCGTAAGCGCACGGTCAAGGCCAGCGGAACAAAGGTCCGATTTCTGAATCCAGAGCAGGCGCGAGCCTTCGTCGCCGCCGTATCCGGCGATCGCCACGAAGCACTATACGCGCTGGCGGTGACGACAGGCCTGCGGCCAGAAGAATTGTACGGGCTACGCCTGAACGATCTGGACCTGGCAAACCGACGTCTCACGGTAAACCAGGTGCTCGCCAAGACGCGGCGCAAGAAGGGCGAGGATGTTGCGCGCTTCGAGTTCGGGCCGCCGAAAACAGAGCGGAGCCGCCGGACAATCGACTTTCCCCGCTTTGTTGCGGATCTTCTCGAATCCGAGGTTCGGACCGTGCGAAAGATGCGGCAATTTGCCGGCGAGTCGTGGCAAGAAAACGGTTTAGTATTTCCGTCCCAAGCCGGAACGCCCCATGAAGAGCGGAACGTTCTACGTCGCTTCCAGGCGATCTGCGAAGCCAACGGCCTGCCGAAGCTGCGGCTCTACGACCTTCGCCACACCCACGCATCCCTCCTCATTCATGAGGGCGTCCATCCGAAGAAAATCTCGGAGCGACTCGGGCACTCCTCGATCAAGCTGACGATGGATACCTACGGCCATCTCTTCGAAGGAAGCGACCGCGATTCGGCGGAGAAGATGGAAACGCTGTTTGTCGGGGAGTCGAAAGCAGCGCGTGTGCTGACAATGCCGGACCGGAGCCGGGTTGCTGACAAAACTGCTGACAAAAACTCGAAGGCCCGTCTGGCGCTGGCTGCTAAGTGATTGATTTTATTCTGGAGCCACCCGCCGGGATCGAACCGGCGACCTGCTGATTACGAAT
>QHWY01000477.1:1794-2238 GCA_003223875.1 Acidobacteriota bacterium
TTCGCTATCTCAATTGCAACATCTACGCGCTCGGCCAGTTCTACGGACAGTCCACCGTTCGTGGTGTGGCCGTGCACGTCCCCCAGGCGCTGCAGTGCCACGCCGCCATTCAGCGCCGTCAAACTCTGATCTCGCCGTGCCCGTCCGAGATCCGGATGCCCCCGTTATGTGCCTTGAGATTCAGATCGATTTTGTGGGGGGACGAAAATCTCCTAACCCACCGACCAGTTTTCACGGTGCCCGTTTCGCGGACCATCGGCCATTATGCGGCCGCCGGTGTGAATCACACGATCTGCCGCGCGAGCCCGCGGGCCGCGCTGTCGCTTTCGGCCGACGTCTGGACGCGCGCTCGGACCAGCATATCGTTTCGTTGCCAGCCTCTTAAAGTCAGTCCTGAATCCGACGTAACACAACGTTACATCGGCCGGAAATCGCCTCTTAACC
>QHWY01000120.1 GCA_003223875.1 Acidobacteriota bacterium
GTCCGGTCCTTTCCACACGAGAAGTTTGTTCGATTGTCCAGATGTTGATGTTCCGACAGACCAACGAAAGATCTACACGGAACTCGGTGATCCAGAAATCGAATCGCTACACGGCAAATTCAAACGCGGCAGGCTTATAGTTCAACCGGACTTTCAGCGTCAGTTTGTTTGGGATTCCACAAAAGCCAGCAGGCTGATTGAATGAGCATTACAGAGCGTTCCAAAGAACCAGAACCGACGCGGGAAAAGGTCGCCGTAGAATATCGGGATCACGCGGCGATTCGCGTGTGCGACGATGAGCTGTGGGAACTCAATGTCGGCCAAAATGCCGTTCAATCGGGGAGGCAGGCAGGCCGAGACCGCATCGCCCCGGTCCGCCGTAGGTCTCAGTGGCGGCCGGATCCTTCCGCCGTCGAGGAAGCCCACAGACAATTCGAGCGAGAGCGTGAGGCTAAGGCAAAACGTTTAGCTCAGATGGGGCGGATCGTGATTCACTCCACTGGGGCAGGGTGGAACCGCGGTTCGCCTGCGATTCCTCGCAAGGCCGGCCGATAGCGAGCTCAATCCCGTCTGCTACGTCCCCGCACATCCCGAGCGCTGCCTGCACCGCAAACAGAGAGCACCGTGATGTGAACACGCATCGTTCGCACCAGCGGTCGCAATAAGAAGATATAAAGTCGATGCGGTCGCCGTTCATGATGTCGAATATCTCTCCGGTCCAGCCTCTCATGCAAGACACTGCATGTACCGTGTGTGCAACCGTGGGTTCAGGGCTTTCATTTCCATGCGCGTGTCGATTAGTTCGTTGTCGCTACAAAACGCTTTGTTCTCGCTAATGATCCAGTGGAGACAAAAGCGCCGATGGCCGCAGAGTCCGTCGAGCGCAGTTACAAATCTGGACTTAAATTCCTTGAACTGGTCACTGCTTGAAAATCGAGGCGGCGGTAATTCGCCGACCGCGCATACCTCTGGAAAGGCCCATTCGGGATCTTCGGCATCGCGGAGCCGGGACAAGAATTCCGTGTCTTCGATGAGGTTCCATGAATGCTCCGGGAGTCCCAGCACGAAGGCCCAGTGATAATTGGAACGAGCCACACGTGCGTGTCCGAGGCGAAAGTCGCAATTCCCGAGGCGCAGCCGGAGTTCCCATCCGTCTCCAACTTGCCGGATCTGCTTTTCGTAGTGGCGCCGCGCGTTGTTAGGCTGTTCGGCCAACAGATAGAAGTCTCCGAGCGGACGGCCGGCTGGCGTGCGCAGTTCCTCAAATAACCTGCGATTGACGGCCAGAAGGCGAGAAAAGAAGTTGCGACGCATAGAACCGGTATGGAACCTGGAGACTCCCAGGGCACCCAGCCTGGATTCCAGCTTCTCCCACTGTAGCCGGAGTCCAGGTCCAGACGCTGGCGTGCCAATCTCGATCCGATGCGGATCAACTCCGGCTCCCAGGCCAATTCCGATGCCGGCCAGATCCGTCGAAACTCCCGCAGCTTCAGGCTAGCCGCAGCAAAATCCAGACGCTCGATGGCTTGCCGCAGTTCAGCTTGCGCCAACGTCTGCGGTTCGAAAAGGAGTCCCTGCTGCATTCTGGCCAAGTCCTAGTCAAGCGAAGCCATTGGAAAATGAAAACTGGTCCCAAACATTTGCGGTCGAAATTAGCACGCGCACGTCATCGTTGCTGACGCCGGCGTACAATATCGTCGGTTTGGGCCTTAAACAGTCGGCGCAGTAATTTGGCAGTCTATTCCGGTTTCAAGTGCTCCACTTAGGCTCAAGACTTGTTGGGCCGCGCCCCCTTCTTTTTCCGCCTCGTATTTTGATGGTCATGCCTCAGTCAATCCTCAGTCCGTCGTCGAGATCACCGACAGGTGCGGTCCCTTCGTGGTCATCGTCCAGTGATGAGCCAGGATGAATCTTCGGTTTTCGGCAAAGCACCTCTGCTTGCGCGCCATCATTTCATCAATGATTTTCTGGAAGTCGGCGGCCGCGTCCGGCGGTACCGCTTTGGCAATCATACTGTCGAGCGACTCTTGGCGGAGTTCTGTGGGAAGCAGAGCGATATTCCACGCGAGAATGCCGACCAGGACAATCTTTTGGAATTCTTCGTTGGAGTCGGCGGCCGCGGTAAAGGGCTCCACGAAGTTCAGGAGGACTTCGGACATCTTCTCCTGTCGGGTCGTATCCCAATTGATGCAGGTCCCGGCACCCACAAGACCGGTCGATATGAGCTTGCTCTTCAGGTCGTGATTTATACCCAGCTGGCGGTATCTCCATTTTTTCTTCGCGCGCGATGCCATAAAAGCCTCCTGGTTGTGAAAGCGGATTGGAGGGAATGGTACCGGCTTTGAAAGACAATTCAGGTCCGCTAACACTTCATCAGAGCGGATTTGACCAAGGAGCCGTTCGAGCAAAAAAGTACACTCAATCAACGTGCCATTCAAAACCTTCTGCTGCAACGACCTGTATCGAACGAGTTGTGCGGAAGTTGAGATCTGCGTCCAATTTTCGTATTTGCTGGTTCGCTAGTCACGTTGGCAAACTTTGCCATCGATGCTATGCTGACGGCAATGGAGGAAACGATCGAAGATGCCGACGCGGAACATCAGCCTGACCGCAGAACAAGACGCTTTTGTCGAAAAGCTTGTGGAAGCTGGTGAATACCAGAATGCGAGTGAAGCGGTCCGTGACGCATTGCGCACGCTCCAGCAACGCCGGAGGGAAGACTCGCTTAAGCTGAAGGCCCTGCGCATGCACATCAAAGCCGGCGTGGACGCGCTTAAGCGCGGCGAGTTTACCGAAATCGATGAGGCAGAACTGCAAAACTACCTGGAAGGACTGACAGCCACATTCTCTAGAAGTTCGCGTTAACTCCATGGCGCGCTTTCGTCTCGCGCGGCCAGCACAGCAGGATCTCGCCAGCATTCTGTCAACCAGCGCCGAAAGATGGGGAAGGCAAGGCGGGCGCCGCTACGCAGCCGTCCTCGCCGCAGCAATGCGAAAGATCGGCGCTGATCCGGAAGGTCCCCTGACACGGTCCCGAGATGAGCTTTCGTCCGGTCTGCGAAGCTTCCACATCCGGCACACGCGCGTCGATTCTCCACAGATGAAGGTGGGAAGGCCGGTGCACATACTGTACTATCGAAAAATCCAGCCCGGACTAATCGAGATCGTCCGCGTGCTCCATGAACGCATGGAGCCGAGTCGACATTTCGAGACAGTCGATGACGACAAGCCCTGAAGAGAATGTCGTTCGCAAACAGATTGGCGACGCTAAAGTTGCTAACGATCACCCTTTCAGCTTGCCATGGGAGGCAATTGTGCCAAGTGAAAGACGCCGATTAACCTCAACGTTTTGCGTCGTAAGCGGTACTTATTGTTCCCAAGTAGCTTGCTCCCGGAACTCTTAGACAACCGCTCCCCAAATGAGCGCTACTCTCCAGCGGTAGCGCTCATTTTTTGTTGTAGTCCGAGATGGACCTCTTGTGTCCTGGTTATCGGATTAGATTCGGAAGTGTTCACGGCAATAAAAACGGGCTTCACTCATACGAGGTCGCGAGGGCGCTTCTGGCAGACTCTTGGCGCCACGGTTCCGCCACACATCGCGGAATGGCGAGGCGCATCGTATGGCGTCTCGAAAATCGAAAAAGCAAAGGCAGCGAGAAAAGAACGGGGTCTTTAGGGACTTCGAAAGAAATCTTATCAGCAAGGGACTTCCGCGAGGCACGAACGTAGGTGTCCAGTCCACTGGCAGAGTCAAGATGTCGGAGGTGTTGCTCGACTTCATCGAACCGTATACCGAAGAAGCTCAGTCTGAAGATGAGTTTCGCAGCCTGATCACTATGGGTTTAGTGGCTTGGAATACTGCTTTATTGCCAGAGGAAAGCCACGAGCAAACGCTTGACCGATTGATTGATGAAGCCATCCGCGATGGCGCTGACGATTTCAGGCAGGTCGTTTACGAAATCATCGGGCGAAAGCAAAGATGGTTTGCTCAGATCAAAAGGCTGATGCTGAAAGACGACCTCACTGTATCCGAAAAGGGACGCCATCTCTCTGTCATATCGACTCCGGCGTGAACGAGGGAAATATGGGAATGTCGAACGTGAGTTCGGATGAAGAAAGCCGTCTCATCGAAAAACTGCGAAAGATTGAAACACTTTTTGCGCGAACGACGAATCCTGGAGAACGGCAAGCCGCGGAAAGCGCATTGGAGCGAATTCGGCGGCGCCTCGACGAACTGGAACAGACCGAGCAACCTGTCGAGTTTCGCTTCTCGCTACCGGACGGTTGGTCGAAGTCACTCTTGGTCGCTTTGCTACGCCGTTATGGTCTGAAGCCATATCGATATGCCGGTCAGCGTCGAACAACTGTGCGGGCGAAAGTGGCAGCCTCGTTTGTTGATGAGGTCCTGTGGCCCGAGTTTCAGGAACTGAACACGACACTTTGTTCCCACCTCGATTCCGTTACAAGACGCATCATTCAACAGGCGGTTCACAGCGTCGATACAGACATCGAGGAGCGGCCCGGGCGGGAGCCGATGGCTAGCCAAGGAGAGAAACAGGACTTCTCGGTTGAGCATCAGAATGCTTCAATGCCTCCTGGCTTTCGCTGAAGGGTCCCGGATGAAGCTTATGAGGTCAAGAGACTCTCGGACTGAAGGGCCGTTTTGGGCGGAAGCCGCGTACGCCGACAGTATTTTTCGTAGCGCACTTGGCGACCAAGCTGCGTCCCGGGCCGCACTGCGCGAGGCGTTAAAGCTTAAACCGGACTACGCCCCTGCGATTCTTAGCATGGGGTCTGTCGAATATCAACGAAAGCGCCGGGCCGCGGGGAAACGGTTGTTTTTCTCTTTGCTGTCATTGCCAGAAGATACCGAAGACCTCGCGATGATCATCGATAAAGCGGGCGCCTTCCTAATCGATATTGAAGAATACTTCGACGGTCTTGAACTATTCCGCGCGGCCTCGCTAAAATTTCCGGACGTTGCCGCCTTTCAACAAGGCATCGGTTGCTGTGCGGGTCATGAGGGTTTCATCGAGGAGGCTTTGACAGCGAGCCGCCGAGCAGTCGAATTGGATCCAGATGATCCGGCCTACGTGAGTGACCTTGGTTGGACCTTGGTGCTTGCTGAGCGCTACCAGGAGGCAGAAGCAACGTTGCTGCGAGCCACAACGATGAATAGCTCGAACAGGCTCGCGCAGACGAACCTGGAGTACTGTCGCGAAAAAATAGCGGAAAGACTTAAAGCGCTTAAATAAGCACCAACTCTTTCCAGCTCACACTCAAAAGGCGGTACTCAACCAGCTCCGCGTGATGCCGGCGCTCAATGACTATAACCTTCTGTCATTTACCTGCCTCGGATGCATACGTTAGAGTACGGAAACGATGTTGAGTAAACCCGATCCCAGCCATCACTACTTGCGCTGCAAGCGAGACGATGGGTCGGAGTGCACCGTCGACCTGACGGAACTGGAGGAAGCACTCGACGGCGTCGATTTCCTCGAGTACTACTTTCTTCCAGCAATCGGGAAGAACAGTTTCTGTATCGATCGATGAAGCGCTCGCAGATCTTGACGACGAGGAAGAACAGGAAATCCCTGGAGATACCGAAACTCTACCCATCGATCGTATCGAAAACCGGACCAGATTCGAGTGGATGGAAGAATTCGCTCATCCACGAGCAGGCTCAGATCGCCCTTAACAGAGTTGCCCTGATGTAAATCGTGAGTGCCAATGTCGAAAAAGAAAAGACACACTTCGCCGCCACGATTTCATCGGATGAAGCGTGCAGCTCGTTTGAGCAATGCGCAGGCTTGGTTACCAAAATACGATGGCAAGAACGTTGTCCGCGGATACCGGAAGCGATACGGTGTGGATCTGCTGTGTGCGATCGCTGAATTGCAGATGCTGAACGTTCATCTGGACCCTATTTATATTGAACGGGTCCATACGACCGTCAAGAACCAGATCGTCCGGAAGGCAACAAAAAAGAAGGCGACTTCCCCCGATGCCATGTTGGAAGCAGACACTGTCTTCGTGTATATCGCCCCGTTACACAATGCGGTAAGGAGCTTCCACCAGTTCACGAATGCCGGGCCGTTTGTACCGGTGAACCACACGGCCAAGGCGGGGAAATGCTGCTAAGTGATCGCCGCGCTTAAGGATGCCGTCGACCGTTCGGTTTGCAGCCTCCTCTGAGTCCGTGGAAATGTGGCTATGGATGTCGGCGAGAGATCGCAGTGCGCGGTTAGACCAGACAACGTTCACTTCGGAATGCCAAGTTTGTTCCGGATCTCATCACTGGTCCACGTGATGCCGGCGTCCAAATCGGCGATTCCTTCTTCGACACGCAGCCGCTCAACAACCAACCGGGCGAAATCCGACCACGTCGCATCCTCCGGCAGTTCATCGATGGGGCGGCGTGCCTCTTCTTTAATGGGTGTAGTATCAGGCATCAATGTTCTCTTTCGGGTGAATCTTATCATACGCTCCGGTGCACCATTTCCGAGCGGTTGCCGCTGCAAAGCTTGGGAACAAGTTGGGAACAATAAGCGCCGAACACCATAGAAAACGAACCAGAATCCTCGCGAGTACGACTTCGCAACCCCGCGTCTTGTAATAAGCGCTGAGTTTCATGAGCGCCAGGTTGGGAATGCGGCTGTCGATGTCGGAACAGCGCAACGCGACGCATACTGGCGGAAGTCACGAAACTTGGGCGAGATGGTGCATGTATTGGACATGAAGCCGCGGATGAAGCGCCTTCAATTGTTTTCGCGCATCGATGAGCTCGCCGTCGGAGCAAAACGGCTTGTTTTCGCTGACGATCCAATAGAGACAAAAGCGGCGCGACGATGGCGACTCGATAAAGGCCGCGCCGAATTTCCGCTTGAATCCGTCGAATTCGCCGCGCGATGAGAACCGCGCGGGCGGCAATTCCCCGGCGGCACATAATTCAGGGAAAGCCCATTCGGTTTCATCTGCGGAGCGCAATCGGGCGAGGAAGCGGAGATCTTCGATCAAAGCCCACCCGTCGTCCGGCAATCCCAACAGGAACGACCAATGGTAATTGGCATGGGCCACAGCTCCATGTCCGAGCCGGAAATCGCAGTTACCGAGCTGAAGCCGAACTTTCCAGCCATCGCCGATCTGCCGGATCTCGTTTTCATAACGCCGTCGCGCATTCCGCGGCTGCTCAGCCAAGAGATAAAAGTCTCCGAGCGAGCGGTCCGCGGCCGTGCGCAGTTCCTCAAACAACTTCCGATTCGAGGCCAGAAGCCGCGAAAAGAAGTTGCGCCTTAGCGATGCTGTCCAGGATCTGGAAACATCGAGCGTGTTCAGCCGCGCT
>QHWY01000014.1 GCA_003223875.1 Acidobacteriota bacterium
AAACGGTCGTAAAGCTTGTGTCGAGTTCATTCGCGGTCGCGCTTAATGCGACGGGCGAGCTGTAGTTGGGATTACCGTTGCCGCTCCCCCCGATGACCATGACGGTTCCCGAGCTGGTGTTACGGATGGTGGCGCAACTGGAACCATCCACGGTGACATTGGTGACATTGATGAACAATTGGTACGTGGTCAGGTAAGTTCCGCAGGGAAACAGCAGGGTGTCACCCGGAGCCAAGGCGAAGATGGCGTTGTAGATTGCGGTTGTGTCATCCGTTCCTCCGTTACCCGTTGCGCCATAAACCGTAACGTCACGTATCGCCGCTGGAGCGGAAGAGAGGCCAAGAAATATAAGGAATAAACTGAGGAGCCAAACTCTTTGTAATATCGGAGCATACATGTTGTGACCCTTTAACACCTTTCAATCTAAGGATCAGAAAGCGTTCAGCACGGAACTCCGGGTGGAACTCACCAACACCGGCCCGAGATAGACGGTCGAGTTCCAGGGCACGTGTAAGCGATAGTTGGTCAGCGTCAGCGAGGTATAGCTGGGGTTCGCATACCCCGCCGGGCGGGCATACAGCGTCGGGATCTTCAGATTCGAGTAGTACGGGATATGGAAGTTGTCCAGATACCATTCGAAGACGCCGCGAGCGGAGTCCCATTTGATATGCAAGAGCAGTTCATACCAGTGGTCCCATTGCAGCGAGGGGCCATCGACCCACACGGTTTTGGGAGCACAGTCATCGCCGCCCATGATGCGTACGGCCATACGCACATTATGTTTTCCCACAACACCACTTTGGACAAAATCGTCGGTCTTCACGTCCATTGCCACGTTGGCGTATTCCTTTGCGCAAGGAGGCTGCGAGTTGCTGTCGTTGTGAAATTCGAGGAACCAGTTCCACTCACCAGTCGTGGGCTGGAAGGGCTGTTCACCCGCGGCGGCGACGGCCGAGACCGTCGCCGCGGATGGGAACAGGACTGAGGTGCGAAGCCAGATTTCGTAAGGCGCATGATTCCAGTACTGGGACGGCTCCCACACGTAGACACTGTCACTGTTTGCTGCCGGCGAGGCGTGCGCGGTAGGAGTGGCAGTCAAACCTGCGGCTGGACGCCCGGCGACATTCGAGTGATACCACAGGTAGCCGGCACCACTGTCGTTTCCACCCACATCAGTCCCTAAGCCATAGTCGAGATGCGTCCATTGCGAGAGGTCGTTCGTGGAGAAATCGCTTTTTTTGTAAATCGGGCCTTGAACGCCAGGGCCTTGAACGCCGAGAAGTGACACGAAACCAAGCACTAACAATCCAAGTGCAACCGCTCTAGGTTTCATTGGCCTCCTTGGGAGTTTCACCTTTCTAATTGACACTACCTAATGGCGATACCCAGAGGTGCTGTTCCTGCCGCCTGTATCGTGTCCACCACCCTGTTCGTGGCGGTGTCAATTACCGATAGGCTACCCGTCAAGAAATTACTCGTATAGGCAAAGAACCCGTCCGGAGTAATAGCAATGTTCTCAGGATCGGGTCCCACGGCCACGGTGGCCACCACAGCATTGGTGGCGGTGTTAATCACCGAGACTGTGCTATCGCAGGCGTTCGTCACATAGGTAAAGGCTCCGTTCGGCGTGACGGCCACGCCCGTGGGTCCGCACCCCACTCTCACTGTAGACACCACCCTGGGGGCGGCGCCGCCGATGTCGATCACCGACACGTCGTTTGACCTCGGATTCGTCACATAGGCAAGAGCTCCGTTCGGCGTGATGGCCACACCCCAGGGGTTGCTTGCCATTGCCACCGTGGCGACCACTATATTAGTCGCCGTCTGGATCACCGAAACATCGTTGGAAGCGTAATCCGTCACATAGGCGGACGCTCCATTCGGCGTGATGGCCACGAACAAAGGCTCAGTTCCCACCCCGACGGTAGCCGTCACAGTGTTGGTGACCGTGTTGATTACCGAGACGGTGTTGGAGTTAAAATTCGTCACATACGAGAAGGCTCCGTCCGGAGTGACGGCAACACCTGCGGGGTACTGCCCCACCGAGATCGTGGCGACGACCTTGTAGGCGGCGGTATCGATGACCGAAACTGAACCAGATTGAGCGATGGGACATAGATCGCATATCACTCCAGTGTTGCTTACGTAGGCGAAGGCGGCGTTCGGCGTGATAGCTATACCAAAGGGCGAAAACTGCACCGGGATCACAGCGACCACTCGGTCAGTCATGGTGTTGATCACCCAAACGGAATTTGACGCGTTTTGCGCGACATAGGCATTGTACTGAGCCGCCGCCGGAACACTGGCCAGCGTCGGAGTCAAAAGCAGCACTAGAAACCACAGGGGCCCAAACGAGCTCAGCTTATGGTTTCGGATTCTAATCATCGACTTGGGAAACCAAGTTTGATTGTGGAACATATTCCTCCTTACGATGTTTTGTCTCCTGCCCTGACTTTCGCAGTTCAGGGTTATTTCACGGGATGTGGAATACCGGAAGTGATGCAGAAGAAGCTTGAGGTCGTCTTCAGGCTGCGTGCACTGGCTGGGTTGCTGCAGAAGTTCGTTCGGAACGACCGCGCGGTACGGCTGCGGTAGAACCAATGTACTGCTTCCACCACAGTGCCACGTTCAGCAGTGCCCATCCTCTTTTCTTCAGGTACGGTAAACTTCCCTCAAACCGAAAAAGGTCCGTGTTTTCGCAAAAGTCCTTCATCTCTTTTTCAACGTACTTCCCGAAGCTGGTATGAGACCATTCGAATACAGGTACGCCAAAGCCTTGCTTCTTCCGGTCGATCACCTCGTCCGGTATGACACCCCTGACCGCCTTCTTCAGGATATATTTGAGTACCCCATTTCTGGTTTTCACTGCTCCGGGAACGCTCATGACCAGCTCGACCAGCTTATGGTCGAGGAAGGGTTCGCGCGCTTCCAAGCTTACCGCCATGCTCATCTTGTCGAGGCGCATGAGCAGCAGTTCCGGTAAGCGCAAGTTCAAATCGAGATAAGTCATCCAATTGATAGGCGATGTGTCCCAAGCTTTCTCCTCGAAGCGCTGCCAAATCGGCCGAAGGGCCTCCCACGAACTCACTTTGGAGAATTTCTTGAGCAATCGTGACGAGAGCACGTGCCGTTTTTGCGAGTCGCTGATCACCTCGGCGCCACCCCAAAATACTGGGCGCCTGGACAGAGCTCTCCGCAAAACTTCACACGACCACTGACGGCGATAAGATGCCGTTGGGCCACCCTCCACAAAATCCAGGCCGGCAAGTCCCAAGCTTCTTAGGACGTTGGGAATTGGCAGTAAGCTACTAAATCGCTGCAGCCGCAGGGAGTAGTTCCAATAGGGGTAGCCGCAGAAAAGTTCGTCCGACCCCTCTCCCACCTGGCAAACGATAACGCCGGAGTCGCGGGCCAGTTTTGAAACGAAGTACACTGGCATGCAAACCGGGTCTGCCAGCGGCTCGTCCTGGTGCCGAATGATCAACGGCAACGAGTCGAGGAGGTCGCTTTCCCGCAACAGCAGTTCATGGTGGTCCGCTCCTACCTGACGCGCTATCAGGCGGGCATAAGGAAGCTCGCTCGGGTAGCTCGCATATTGTTGGTCATAGCCGATCGAGAAGGTCTTGACCGGCTGTCCATCGCCTTCGGAAAACAACGCTGCGTTGGTGCTGGAGTCGATGCCGCCGGAGAGGAATACTCCCACTGGGACATCACTGATCTTGCGGAGCCTAACGCAAGTTCGCAGCTCTGAGAGGATGCGCTCGGCGATCTCCGTCTCTGAAATCGTCCTCAGTGGTTCCGTGTGATCCCAAACGTCCCAGTATCGGGATTCGTGTGTATGACCGTCCTCATTGATTCTTAACCAAGTGCCCGGGGCGAGCTTCTGGACGCCTGAAAATAGGGTATGTGGCGCCGGTGTGGCATTGAACGATAGATAGTAATAAAGCGCTTCTTCATTGACGCCGCGCTCTTGCTCCTCGTCCTCCAGCAACGCCTTGATTTCGGAAGCAAAGGTGATACGTCCGTGGTGAATGGAGTAATAGAGGGGCTTGACTCCCATGCGGTCGCGAATCAACCAAAGCTGGCGACGTTTTGCGTCCCACAACGCCATGGCAAACATGCCGCGAAACTTTTGAAGGCAGTCGATACCCCATTGCTCGAAGGCGTGCAGGATCACTTCTGTATCGGAATGGTCGGTCTTCCAGCGGTGTCCGCCTTGTCTCTCCAGCTCCGTCCTGATTTCGGCGTGGTTGTAAATCTCGCCGTTGAATACCACCCATAAGGTGTCGTCTTCGTTGCTCATCGGCTGGGCGGCTCTTTCCGACAGGTCTATGATCGCTAGCCGGCGATGGCCCAGAGCCAGCCGCCGATCGCTAGAGATGAAGATCCCGGCGCCGTCTGGCCCGCGATGCGACATCGCGTCCCGCATGCGGATTAGATAGCGCTCTGATACCCTGAACCCACTGTTAGTGAAGGAAAATGCTCCGACGATACCGCACATTAGCGTCCCACCTCAATCGCATCGTAGACTCTGGGAACTCCTCAATATTTCCAATCCTTCGCAATTGCTGTTGTGATTCTCGCTTCCAAGGTTACGGAACGGTTTGCGACTTTACCCTGCTCAAGCTTGCTCGGGATCGGTCGTCTACCCAAGACACGGCAACTACGCCTTGCCACCATCTTTGTTATCGATTAAGCGGCGGAAGAGGCTCGCAACTTCTCGGGCGCGGACGTCCCAAGTGCAGTCCCGAACAGCATCCTGCCGCATTTGGCGCTCGCGAGACGTGTCGCAGGCCAGCGCCTCAGCAACCAGCGCAATGAATTCCTCGATCGTCCGGTAGATTCTCACCCCCGGCGTTTGCAGGTACTCATGCAATGGAGCAATCACCACAGGCTTACCGGTTGCGAGGTATTCTCGGACTTTAATCGCGCTTCCGTAGCTGGTAAACACGTTCTGCTGGTTCCAAGGCAACACACACACGTCGATATGACGGTAGTAGCCCGGAAGTTCAGAATAAGGCTTGGAGCCGAGAAAATGGATATTCGGCCCAGAAAGCTTCAATGCGTTCGACTTCCCGCCGATGAAGACCCACTGCCAATCGGGCCGCAGCTTGGACACGCGCTCGATCAAGGGCGCATCGATCGTGTACCAGTCGGCTGCGCCTACGTATCCAAGCACCGGGCGCGGAATGGCAGCGATATCCGGAGGTGTCTCCGGAGGCAATTTGGCGAACTGCTCGTAGTCCACTGCTTGTTCGAGGAAGTACCGGTGGGGGATTGTGGCTTCTTCGTACAGCTTCCGCCCGGAATACATGACCACCGCGGCGAGCTGCTTCAGCCGAGCATCCATGTCGCGAATGACGGAACGTGACAGCGCACTGTCTTCGTTGAAATCGTATTTGTCGGAAACCTGGTACACCAACAACTTGCCGCCCAGCAAGCTCACGATGTCGGCGGCTGTGGGAATGGCGGCCCATATGATCGGATTGCGCATTCGAAGAATCAGCATGATCAAACGGAGCTGCAGTATGAGCAGCAGGCGATTCAAGATGCGCGCGATGGGTGAGCCGTACAGCGGGATGTTGACCGGCGTCATCACCCACAGCCCTTCAGGCACCTTGCGCAACCAGCGTAAATAGCTGCGAAGTTTGCGCCGGATCTTTCTAAAGAAGTCCGCATCGCCGATCGAAGGCAAGCCCATCGTGATGGAGTTCACAAACAGTACGCGATTATGACGAGCCAGACGTTTCAGGATGTGATTCTTCGAATGGGGGTGGTGGTACCACCAGTCCTCGCCCGCGAAACACACGATCGATTGTCCGGAAAGCGGGTAATCGCCATACTGCGCGCCATCTCTTTCAGTCGATTGGACGCCGCCGAAGGCGCTCCGGATTTCCGAACGGTCTTTGTTCGTTAGCAATGATTCACGCATCCGAGATATCTCAGTTGCTGAGGATTTCATTCACTACCCCGGTCAACATTTTGGACATGACGTAGTAGCGTTTGCCCGCCGAAATATTATTGCGTTCGAATTGGAACTCGGGCCGGCCGAGCGCCTCGAGTGCTTGGCGGTACAAGCGATCGGCACAGCTAAACAGCCTATTCCTAAGCGCCTCCACATCGTTACATCCCTTTGACGGAATGAACTCGCGAAGGACGATGCGTCCGCCCGTGTCAATTCCAGAATCGATAAAAAAAACTGTGACTCCGGTGGGATCACCCTGCAAAATCGACCACTGGGCGACGGAGCGGCCTCGATACTTCGGCAGAATACCGATATGCGCATTGAGAATACCCATTCTAAATGCTGAGATCGTCGCTTCGCGGTAAATCACATTCGCAGCATGCAGACCGACATCGAATTGAAGTGATCTCAGGTACTGAATGGAGGTTGGGTCCTCCAATGGCCGGCGCAGGATAAATACTCTTCCGCGTCGAACATAGCTGCACAGCTTTGCAGTGAATGTTCCCCATTTCAACGATCCAAGCGCTAAGAGGAGTTCTCGAGACCATCGCAACAGAGGCGATCTCATCCCCACGTTGCACAAGACGACGGACACATCGACCCCGGGGATGTGTTCAATTTCCTTGGCGATGCGGATTCCCGCACTAATTGACCCTGCGATCACGGCAACCTGCATTGCTGCCAATCCGGGGTGCGCAGGAGCTGGGCGTATATGCACAACCAAAAAACGAGCAAGCGAGGGTTGGCGCGCAGGCTAGTCCACAACCGCCGCGGAAGCTCATAGAAATAGTTGAGGGCATCCAGCATTCGCAAATCGCGTGTGATCATGGCGCGAATACCAACAAGATTCAGTTTCAGCAGGACCATGTCAACGTCGCACTCCGCACCTCCTCCTAGTGTTGTACGGTCTAGCACCATCAGCTGCCGCAGGAGTTCTTCCGCAACATCAGACTCACTTGGGATTCCAATGTTCAACGGGCAACGATATCGCGCACACAACGCTGTCAGGCGATCAGCGAGGGATCTCTTCTTCAGATCTTCGAGAGAGAAACCGGCTGGGCGAACATCTACCGGCCGGTATTCGACATTCGCCGCCAGAGCAATCAGACGCAGACAGTCCGAGAAACTTGCGTCACAATGGATCCACGCGAATGTGGCCACCGGTCTCCAATCGCGTACTGCATTTTGTTCCGACAGGGACGATTCGATCTCCGGCGCAAGCGACCCCAAATTTTCCAAGGTTTTTGCAGATACGAAGCCCTTCCAGGATCTCCGAAGCTCGGCGCGCCTTCGTAGAGATGCTTCGAGCAGGATATCTTGACGGCAATCAAGCCGTACGGGCCTTGAAAGTGCTATTCCTAAGTCCATCGGCGATCTCCGTCAAGGTGGCGGCCTTCACATCCTGCGAGCGGACGACAGCCGCCACGAAACGCTCGATATCGCTGAAATCATGAATGTCCTTGGTGTGGTTTTCCAGGATGACCGGCACGCGGGCCAAACCCGACCTTGCCGCTTGCCTCCGAATATTCGCCATCATCCGACGCATCATCGCGTAGTTGAGTTGGGCAAGATCTGAGATTTCGCTCTGGCCGATCAGGTAGCGCTTCAGTAACCCTCTAATAGTTCCCAGCGCCCCGGAGTCGCCTTTGTTGCTCCACTCGTCGCCGCTACGTCCGCGAGACGATGGCTTCGTTGTGACGGTATTCCGCTTGGCGAGCTTTTGGATTCTTTGGCGCAACTTCATGAACGCTAGCGCCAGTCCAGGCCCCGGGAATGTATTCGTTGGAATGCAAACTATAGGCTCGACGGAGCGAGATACACGACGTGCATCCCTCATATCAGGGTAGTAGGGGGCGAAGGACTCCTCGCAGCGGGTGTAATCCAGCTTGATTTGCGGCGTATCGCATTTGATTCCTGCGACGATGCTGATATCAAATAAGAATCCGAGTTCGCTGAGAACTGGTAGCAGTGAATCCGAAGGCGCAGCGCACCACGCTCCTGCGCGGAATGACACACACGCGTATGCTGGGTTGACCTTGCGGAGCAGATTCTCCAGGTATTGTTTACCAGAGGCGACCATGGCTTTGATCTCGTGCTTTGGGTAGTTGAGGATCGACCAATCACCGGAAAGCTTCCAATTGCCGTGGCCTTCATAGGTCGCGTCCCGCCATTGTGGATGCAGGTGCAACTGAATATCGTGCCCCTGGCGAAACGACTCCAGGACCACCTGCTCCCACTCATCCGCTATCACTTTCAACTCTGGAAAACGCTCTTGTAGGGACCGA
Organism: Acidobacteriota bacterium; assembly: GCA_003223875.1. Classification (GTDB taxonomy): domain Bacteria; phylum Acidobacteriota; class Terriglobia; order 20CM-2-55-15; family 20CM-2-55-15; genus 20CM-2-55-15. The sequence goes on from QHWY01000014.1 coordinate 8,251, forward strand.
TACGCGAGTTGTTGCATCACCTCAACGTTGAATGATCCTCGTATCCCGTGGGCGTTGAAGATGTTGACTAATTTACGCATGGGTTCAAACTGGAGTACTCGAGGATCGCCGGTGCCATTGCCGCGAACTTCCCAGTCATCCACGAACGCTAGGTAGATCACAGGTTGCATGTAATGCTCTGCTGTTACGTTTACGGCGGCTCCCGTCCGCGACCAACGGTAGGAAAGTAGGGCTCCGGGAGGTGTCTCGAGTGTGGTTTATGCCAGCCAGACCCCTTCAGCGACGGTACTGCGAATCTTGGCCTTATTTGCAGAGTTGGATCGGCCGCTTGCCATCTCAGTAACCTCAGCCCACGAGATATTCGTGGTGATGCGGGTGGGAACTGCAGCTCTTACCCAGAAACGTGCTCTTAGTGCGGGTACCGTTGCGCCGTATGTAGTACTGGAGATCGATGGCTGGACTGAACCCTGGAGCGAGGCTGGTCCAGAGACCATGAGTTCGACTTGCCGATAGCCTTGTATGCGGCACAAAATGCCGTCTTCAGCCGCAGCTAGGTCTGCCCTGCAGTTTGGCGCAAGTTGGAAGTTAATCTCGAAGTCGTGCACGCCTTCGCCCTCGAGTTCGTCTTCAATGACAAAGGTTCGTTCACCGTCAACCGAGCGAACGGTTCGCCTGTGTATGACCCCAAGCGGGCGGTATCCCGTATGTGAGGCTCGCAGGAAGCAATCTCGCGCTCCCCCTTGTTGCATCGGAGTAACGGCTGCTTCATCTCCGAGCGTAAAGAGCCCGGCCGGGCTGGCGTCAATTCGATTCTGTTCCACTCCATCGATCATGATGGTGTTGTGCGCGGCGGTGCCGCGAAATCGGTTTCGTGTAGCGGTGTGGCGTGTGTAGAGGCCGGTGCCGGAGTCGCAGAGGACTTCCTGACCGCCTACGCGTAAAACGAAGCTGAGCTTGTCATTGTGGGTATGGCTGCCTTTGCCGGAGATGCCGTTCGGAATCGCGAAAAACAGCAATTCAGCGGACCCACGTCGCAAGACCCCAATCCCCGATTTCGGAAGAACGGTGATCGGGCCGACCGAGGCAACGTCGGCCTTCGGCTTCAAATACGGGACTGCGGCGGAGTCAGTGAGGCCATACCACGCGGCGTCGTCACCGGGGCATCCGCCTTCGCCGAAGAGCCGCTGCCCAAGCCCGAGCAAGTGGGAAACCCGAAGTGAATTCCTCTCCGCAACTGGGCACTTCAGCATCTGCTGGAGGTCGTCCATCAACAATTCGGTGCGGCCGTCATCGCAATCGCCCACCTGGGGCAATTCGCCGGATGCGCTGGCGATTAAATGAAGGAACCTGAACATTATATTGAGGCGCTCGACGAATGCCGGCCGAGCTTCAGTGGCGCGCTCGATGCGCATCAGCAGCAACGAGGTCGTAAAAAGCTGCGTGACCAATACATGGTAACCCGTGGAAGCCTCGTAATCCCCGCCGTCTTCGTATACCTGCTTCTCTATTTCGGATTCGATTCGTTGCCGGTATTGGCGGCGCCTCGATTCCATGCCCGCTCCGTCGAGGAACGTAGAAAGGCAGTAAAGCCCGACGAGGTTACTCAGATAGTGGTTGCTGGTCAATAAGTACGAGAACTCAATGTTTGCTTCGATGTAAAGAAGATGTTGGGCGAGAGAGCGAGTCACGGACTCGAGCCATGCGTGCTCGTCAGAACGAAAGGGGGAGAGCAAATTCAATAAGAAGCAGATGCTCATGGCGCGGAGGGCCGCCTCCATCGCCAACGTCCAGTTCACACCGATGGGAACGGGATTCGACTGAATCCAGTGCGACAGAAGATCCTTTGCCGCCCGACGATAACAGTCATTGCCCGTAAGAACGTACGCCTTGCCCACGACTGGAAGGAATTGCAGACGAGAGAGCTCGTACGGCACCTTGACGTCTGAGCCATCATGGCGAATGCACTCCCGACCCTCTTGCCTTATATAGGGCCATTCCGCACCCGACACGAAGTCGACGTTCCACTTCGGGTGTGTTCCAAGTTCCGCTGTGCCATAGCCGAGGAAAGGATACCGTCCTGCCCGAATCTCATCCGCGAAGGCTACAATCAGCACCCGGCTATGCTCGCTGAGCGCCCGTAGGTTTGGGTTGTAGTAAGGAACATTCCGGAACATGACACGGCTAGGGCGCTCAAACTGAGCACGTACGCGCTTCTTGTTCCACGCCCTGCGTGCCCGCCATAAGACCTCGAGCGCGAGCTTAACTGGCGATTCCCGTTTGAGGATTCTTAGCAATCGCATTTGGGTTCAGACAAAAATGTTCTATTCACAGCGCAGGGCTTCGCCGGGAAGGTGCGGCGCACAAACGGCCGCCGGTGGTTGCGAGTAGAAACGCTTCCACACGACAGCGGAAACGATCAGGAACATCAAGAAATAGCAGACCGAGGAAGTGACCGAAGCTCCGGTCACGCCGTAATGGGGGATGGCCCAGAAATTTAAGGCGATATTAAGAATTGTATCGGCGATCCAGGCCACGACGAGGATGCGTGGATAACCTTCACTATTTAACAGTTGAACCATCACCGTTTCGATTCCAAGGAAATAAACCCCGGGCATTAGCCAAACAAAAGGCCTGACTGCCGGAAGGAAGTTTGGGCCGAATGCAATGGAGATGAGGGGCGCGGCCGCGAATGCTGCAATCACGACTGCGGGCAACGTCAGGGCAGCGGTCAAACGCACGGCTTTGGTCGCCAGTTGCAATTTTTCTTCTCCCTCTTTTATGGCTGAGAGCTTGGGAAACAAGAGCATTCCTAGGACGACCGGAAACATCATGGTGTTTTCAGAGAGAAGTTGGCTTATCGAATAGTAGCCCGCTTCCGCCGCGCCCAGCATGTACTTGACCATGAGCAGATCGATTCTCAGCACAAGAAAACCGAAGCATGAGATCAGATATGCCTTGACGCCGATACCAATGCTCTGACGGAAAACTGGCAGAGAGAGAGCGGGACGCTCCGGCGAAACCCGTCTAAGGCGCAGAAGAGCCCAGAGGAAGCTAACCAATACGGACCACAAAGTGATTCCGAAGAACAATTCAACGGTGCCGCCCTGAACCAGGCCGGCGACGCAGATCAACACCAGTGCCAGCAGTTTTCCATAGACTTCGATCCGGTTGTATGCCCTCAGCTCGTTAATGCCTAGCAGCAATCCTTGAGTGAGCAGGTAGGCAATGCCGGCCGGCATCGAAGCCAGCGTGAGCAGCAGAAGCGGGTGGTGGATCGGCGTCAGCCTGGGCCAAAAAACAAAGGCAATCCCAACCAAGGCCGCCACGACACAAGCCACGAAAACGACCGCTAGGGTGTTACCGATGAGAACCGGCAAGAGTGTTCGGTCTTTCGAAACATAGTAGGTGTTGGAGGCGTGCAGACCAGGATTAACGAACTGCCCGCCGATGGCTCCCATGGTTACGGCGACGGCATACAATCCGCGACCGGCAGGACCAAGCACCCGCGCGATCAGCGCGGCAGTCGCAAAACTCACAGCTAGCACCAGCACGCGTGTGCCATAGGTCTCCAGCACGTTGCGGCGAAGCTCCGTGCCTGCCGCTACGCGCCATAGTTGGGCTTGGGCACTGGATACGTGAGCTTTCATCGCAAATTCTGCTCCGCGAGGTTCGTACTGCGGGATGGCGCTGGACCGGCAGCAACGGCGCCGGAAGGGGTTTCGTTTGGGGTGCGTCGGCTGTCCCCACAATGTACGAGAACACGCCTGGCATTTTGCCGCCAAGTGTGGCGAGCTAAAGCGGCTTCACGGGCGTTGCGCCCCAGTTCGGTACGGAGTTGCGCATCCTCGGCCAGGCGCTGGATGGCCCTTACTAATTCGCTGGAGTCGCCAGGCTTGACCAGCAACGCTGTTCTGTCGTGTTCAAGGACATCAGCGATTTGGTCCAGGGCACTGGCGGCAATCGCCTTGCCCATTGCCATGTACTCAAAGAGTTTGGTGGGTGAGCCGAAAAAGGGACTGCCATCGGGCATCGGAACGTGTGGCGAAACCAGAATATCGGCTGCATCCAAGTACGTGCGGACGGACCTGTGTGGAATTGCGCCGGTAAAGATGACCCTGCCTTGCCGCGCATAGGGATCGAGCGCACCCCGCAACTGTGGAGCAAGCAATCCGTCACCCACGAGAAGGAATTTCAGCGGGCTGGCTTTGGGCGTGTTTTCCAGCAACGATAGGATCGCCTGTTGGAGCACACCGACTCCGTGCCAGTAACTGAATGTACCGACAAAGCAGACGACGATGTCCTCCGATGGAAGCCCTAAATCTTGTCGCAGCTCAGCACCGCCGCACTGAGGGTGAAACCACTCAGGGTCAACTGCATTCGGATTTACCAGGATTCGTTCTTCCGGCACTCCAATTTCCAGCAGCTCTTGCTTTAACGGATTCGAAACCACAACGATCAAAGACGCCGACCTGATCGACAGTTTTTCGCACAGCTTGAGCCAGGGAGAGAAACGAACGGGGTCCCAGTACTCCGCCACCCAATTCTCAGAGGCGTTATATTCGAGCACCAAAGGAATTCCCAGCAAGCGCGACAGAACCGCTCCGGCAAACAAAAATCTTCCGTGCCTTTGATACAGCACACGCGCCCTTTTTTGCGCCAGCAACTTGCCTGCAGCGGCAATGAACCGGATGTTGTATGACAGGTTCGCCGCTTCGCGGAACAGGTGGACGCACGAAGATCCCGAGATCTTGAACACATCACATGCGGTCTCGAGCGGCTGGCCGGAAAATACGGCCGAGCGGGCCCCTTCCTGTGCCACTCCTGAAAGGAAGCCCGTGACGTGAGTCAGCGCGCCTCCGGGAGTGTCCAGGCCCGCTTGAGATGGATACAAGAATGCGATATCAAACAGGCCGACACGGGCCTCAGGTTCGTGCCCAAGCTTGAGCCATACCTGAAATAGCTGCAGGCCCATCCAGGCGAATGCGAGCACGATCACATCAGCCAGAGCAGCCATGAAGCTTCGTGGCAATAAACCGATGAGTCCCCCTTTGCTGCTCACCAAAAATCCGGAGGAGTCCGCGATAACCGTTTCCCGGCATTGATGCACGAGTGCTGTCCATTTGAGAAGCATCGGCTCCCGCAACGATTGGAGCGAATCGGTATAGATCAGGAGCGCTTCACCTTTTAGCTGCCGCAATTTGCGCACTTGGCCCTTCCAGTTACCTTCGCGCCACTCGGCTTTTGGAAGAATTACCGTCTCGCGCGCCGGAAAGCGTCGCTGGGCAAAGACGAGTGCATCTCGTTCCCGGCCGGCCAGCACGAGCACGAAAACTTTAGATTGTCGGTTCATCGGAGAAACGCCGGATGGAGGATTCACGCGGGAGCGCTCAAAACTCCGCCGGGAACCTGCGCTTCCGCAGGCAGAATTGCATCAGGCGCCGTCAACAAGTACTTGTAACAAATGGTCATCGAGAACACGTACCACAGGTTCACAAAAGGGTTAAAGCCTGTGGACTCAGTCAGCCCGGTGATCCAATAGGTAAGGAACATGTAAACGTAATATCTCCACACCGAGTATCCGCAACCGGATAATTGGCGTAATTGCCACATCGCCCAAAGCAAAACAATATGTGTCATCACGTACGTGACGAAGCCGAGGATGCCAGTCTCCGCGAGCGCAGCGGCCAGGTTGCTGTGTGGCCAGTCCAACGAAGACAGGCCCTCGTAAGACGTACGGTACTGAGGCTGTCCCGCCACGAATGCGTTGAAGCTGGAAAATCCCACTCCCAGCAAAGGATGGTCCACGAACACCCGGAGACTTTGCTCATATTGGGCGACACGGCCGTACACGTTCTCCGTGTCACTGCGGTCAGCGAACATATCAGGCGCAAATACGCTGACGCTGAAAATCACCGCCAAAAAAGCAAGTATCAGCACAACGCGCCAGGCACGTCCCGTCGTCCTTTTTTCCCAGAACGCGTCGATGATGAGCGTGAGCAGAAGCGTGATCACGACAGAGCGGAACATCGGCATCAACGCCATGCCGATCGCCGCTGCCACCCCAATGGTGTGAAGCATTCTTCGACCAGCGCCCAAATTGGTACTAAGAGCCGCACGAAAGAACAGGAGGAAGAAAAAGCTGAGAGCTCCCACCAGCGCGAGGGCATCATTGCTGCCAAACGGCCCGTTGGGTCGAGGGATACCTCCCGCGAAAAACATCGCACTACCTTCATAGGGGAGCAGATCCTCTCCCGTGACGATCTCGGCGGCTGCTATCGCCGCGCAGATGATTGAGGAGGTGCACACAGCCGCGTGTAGCGCGGGGAGCCGACGACGAGCATCGAACCGCGCAATGATGTACCAGCCAAACAAGATCGGGAGGAAGAAACCATCGAATAGAATGCTCGCAGGGCCCAAAATCTCCGGTGATTTTGCGAGGCTGACGGCCGCAACCGCAATAAACGCCAAGCAAATGAGTGCGGCTCGGCGTAGCGGCCTCGGTATTGCTATGAGCGTAATGGGCTTCGCAAAAAATAGTCCCGTGAACGCACCCAGGACGACCAGCCGTTGCACCGTTACGATCGGGTGTTCTCGGGGAAACAATATGAAGTACCCCAGCGGAAAAAACGCGGCCCAGCACGACACTAGCCCCTCGACTTTGCCCTGAAACACCTCACAGACCACTGCGATGAACCACAGAGCGGCGCACGCAATAACAACCAGCAAGCCCGCCTCGGGTACGAGGATAAAGCTGGCAACCGCGATGGCGCCCACAAGGACAAGGAGACCTTCCAAGAAGCGAGTCCGCTGTTCCGCGGGTACGGATATGCCATTAATCATCGGACTGAAAATATATGCTCATCCTAAACGAAGCTCGAACCAACCGAAGATGAAGTAACAGATAGCTGCGAAGCTCCAGTCACGCGCCTGCGAGGTCAACGGTGGCGGCAAAGTCCCCCTTCACCGTGTCGGGCATTTCGGGGAGCGGCGCGCCTCGCACAGCGGCCACCGCGTCCTGCGCCAACCGGATGACCTCTCCAGTGGCGAGCGCCCGCTGAACGAGAAAAGTTGTCTGGGTGACCTCTACCAATTCCTCAAATGGGATGGGCGACGGTTTACCGGAGCGAATCGCGTCGATGGTCAACTGGAGCTCCCGGCGGTGGCCTTTATCTTGTGCGCTCTTGAACTTCTGGACCCCCCCGTTGCGCGCCAGTTCGAGTGTGCGGAAATCGTGCAGTCGCGCAATCATGCCCTGACAGAACACTTCGAAAAATTCCTTGGGAACGCTGCGGTCGCCATTCGCCAGGTAAAGCAGATTGGCGACAGATCCATCCGCGAACTTCAGCGTGACCGCGATGTTATCCGACCTATACTGCGTGCCGTCCGGCAGGCCGGTTGCCGCCACGCTGTAAATAGGAGATCCGATCACGGAGATCGCCCAATCCACGAAATGGCAGAACTCGCCCACGATACGGCCACCCGCGGTGTGGATCCAGTGGTCATGCGGGATGTAGCCGGCATTAACCCGCGCGTGGATCAGCATGGGCTCACGACGCCCAGCGAAGAACTGGCGGATCTTCTCAGTAAACGGCGCAAAACGACGGTTGAAACCTACCATCACGAATGGCCCGTGGCCGGCACATTTCTGCGCAGCATACAGCTCTTGTAGTTGAGCCAATTCTTCGCTATCGACCGCCAGCGGCTTTTCGACGAACACGGACTTGCCGGCGCGCATTGCCTGGGCCACAAGGCTCGCATGCGTGTCATGGCGTGTCAGTATGAATGCGGAATCGACATTGGGGTCATCCAGCAGTTCCGAGGGCTGTTGCACGGTCTCAAACTTGAAGGCGCGTTGCGCCGAAACCGCGCTCGCGCCCGAGATCGTACTCACGGATTGCAGGCGCACGCTCTTGATGGACTTCAAGTTCGGAAAGATTACGCTCGCCGCAAAACTGCCGGCGCCGACACAGCCGACTCTCACTTCACCCTCGAAGTGAGGCCGTCCTACTACCACGGCAGCCACCTTCTTTTTCGACATCGTGGACGCGCCGCTGTACTCCAGAATCGCAGTGTGCAGGCCATTCTTCAGGTCGGCGTAGGCTCTCGCACCTTGATCGATGGCGTAGCGATGCTTGAGGAGGGGCGTGACGTCTATTTGTCCGGTCGCCAGCAGGTCAAGGAAGGCTTCCATGTTGCGCCGCTCGGTCCAGCGAATATACCCGATGGGGTAATCAATCCCGCCTTCCTCATATTGCGGGTCGTACCTTCCCGGCCCGTACGAGCGCGAGAGAGCCAGCGAGAGCTCTTTAGCGTACATGTTGCTGCGCGACACTCCCATGCCGACGTCGCCCACGACGATAATGCGACCACGATCGCGCAGAATTCTGGCCGCCATCTCAGCTGGCTCGGAGGACGGAGTCGCGGCAGTCAAGATAGCGGCATCAACACCGTACCTGGAGAATTCCTTGATGTTTGACACCAGCGCGGGGTCATTGGCAACAATGGCGACATGTGCTCCGAACTCTGCAGCGCACTCGACGCGCCGAGGCGAAAGATCGATCGCCACAACGCGACATCCGGCGGCGCGAGCGATCTGGATCGTCAACACCCCTACAAGCCCGGCACCGATCACCGCGACAGTTTCGCCTATATGGAGGTTGGCCTGTCGAAAGCCTTGCAGTGCAATAGCGCCAATAGTTGTTACGGATGCTGCAAGTGTGGAAACTTGCAAGGGGATGTGTACCGCGAGATTCCGTGGAACAAAGTTGATCTCGGCATGGTTGGCATAGCTTCCACCGCCACAAGCGACACGATCACCGGGACAGAACTCGTGCACTCCATCCCCAACCGAAATCACTTCGCCTGCGCAGCTATATCCAAGAGTCGTCAGTGTATCCAGCTTTGCATGCACCTTGTCGTACGCGGCCTTCAGTCCGTTTTGGCGCGCGTACTCGAGGACCTGTTTGACGAGATCGGGACGCGCTTTCGCTTTGGCAAGGAGCGACTTCGAACTCAACGCGAGCGTGGAGCGCTCCGTGCCGGCGCTGATTGCGGAATATTCGGTCCGCACCAGGAGCCCACCGGGGCGGAGTTCCGGCGCAGGAATATCGTACGTGGACACCTCCCCTGATTTCCTATCGGTCAAGAGTGCTCGCATGAGTTCCATCCATTCGGGCAAAGGTTTTGCCGTTTCAGACGGGCGAGGGCATGCAACATCCACGCCTGTCCCCAACGCATGTAGGCAGTTCGGTTGGTCCAGAAACGATGTGACTGGAAGAAAAAGGTGCCGACTGCGCCGCGCATGTGCTCGAGCGTCCAACGGGCAACGTTGAAGGCGCGCTCCCTCGCATGCCTGTCTCGTTCAGCGAAGTCGCAGAATGTCAGGATGGCCTGGGAACATGAGTGTATGTCGATTGGGTATACAGAATTGTGGAAGTACTTGGGTGCGCCATCCGGGCGGAAAAAGTTGGAGACGTAGTACTCGTATCCAAGCCGGATGGCGTCGTCGAATGTCGTGTCACCCGTGCTGCGCTGATAAGTGAGTAGTGCTCCGAGGTTGTATGCCGTATGGAAGCCATCGATCCACCGGTGGACAAGTGCCGGCCCGTAATACCAGGCGCCATTGGGTTGTTGGCCAGCTACGAGGTAATTCATCGTGCGACGGGCAATTTGAGCGTACTCCGAATCGCGCGGCGCTAAGCGCGCCAGGAGTGCACCGGCATGGACGCTGGCGTTGTACACCTTCATGTGGTCGCAGGGCGTATAGCTGAGACAAAGGAACTCCGACGTGTCTACGGACCGATTCAGCCGGGTGATGAGGAACCGTCCGGCGGACTGCGCCATGTCGCGAGCCTCGGCGTCGCCAAAGACCTCGGCCATGTCGAGCAACGCATGGGCGCAGAAGCAAGTTGCAATGCAGTTCGGACTCCACGCCGGCATCCGTCCGCCGCGTGATACGAAGTCCCAGTCATAGCCCCAGCAGTACTCCGGTTCGTTCGGACTTCGCAATCGTTTCAGCTCCGACTTAAGATAGGCGGCCGCCCTCCGAGTGTCATCCCCGCAGCGCGCCAAGTCGCAGTACGCCGAGAGGAAGAGCCCAACCGCCTTGGGGTTCTTGCTCGGAGGCACCTGCAACCAGCGGCGTAGTCGCAATCCGGCAAACCGCTTGCCGAACTGGATGAACACTATCGCAAGCGGCCACGACCGTGACCATCGCCCCCGAAGCAGCGGGGAACTTAGAATGTCAAAAGGCTCGTGTCCCGCATAGTCGCGTTGTTCGACCCAGTTTTGCAAGGCGAGAAGCGAGCGATCTACGGCCGAAGAGAGTTCGTCGACTGTGCCAGCCATGAGTACCGCTGGACTGGTTGGGGTAACGGACTCTCCCGGGGTGGTTCTGTTCAGTGATGCTGAAAATGGCGCCGCCGTCATGGTATGCGCCAGATCGCCACGCCGGTTGCCATTTGCAGGGCAGCCTCAGCTCCACGTTTGGCAGCACTCATCCCTGCGCTGCCGGGAACAAAGACGATGTCGTCTGGCTGGAGTTGCAAATCAGGAGCCTTTGCGGCCAGAATCTTCTTCAGCGGGAGTGGGACCTCCTCAGGGCCCGCTGGGGTTTTGCGGATCAGCTTGGCCGCATTCAGAGCCGCGTTGGGGCCGGCGCCCTGAGCGAGGGCAAGGGCCTGCAACACAGTAATAGCTCTGTCGTTTTCCATGACAAAACCGCCGGGCTGGCGGACGTTGCCGACGACGTAAACGAGTCCTGCCTTGCTCACAACTATTGTGTCCCCGGGCTCGATGGGGACGTTATTTTCGATCGACTCCGGCGCACCAGTCGAGAGCGGTACCCGAATCGAGTGTTGCGGATCATTGCGGTGCGTGATCAGCACGTACTTGCCCGCTTTCGGCGTCGTGCCGCCGGCGGCGGAGATGGCGTCGTAAAGAGTTTTGGAACCCAGCAACGGATAAATGCCGACCTTCTGTACCTCGCCCAACACCGAGATGCCTTGCGTAGCGTACTCCTTCACGAAAACCATAATGTGCGGGTCATTAAAAAGCTGCATCTGAATAAGCTGGCGTTCAATTAGCCTTCCGGCTTTCTCGACTGGGAGTCCGCCCACCAGCACTGTGCCGAGCATGGGCAAGGAAATCTCGCCCCCGGAATTAACGCGCACTTCCGCCTTAAAATCAGGCATGCCATACATGCCGACATCAAGCAGATCTCCGGCCCCAATCAACAGGCCTGCTGGGGCGCCGCTGCGCTGTGCCGCGGCTGGCGCTGCCTGTCGTGCAGCAGACGGCGGTGCTTGTGCGGGGACTGCTACTGGACTGGCACGGTCTTGGGCAAAGCTAGCGGCCGATAGCAGAGCTAAGAACGTAAGCGCGGCGAACGAAACGGATTCAACTTTCATAATAACTCCCAGATTTCGGGTTCACTAACGGAAGCAGTAGGCCCATTGTAGGCTTCCCTGGCGCACGCTCCTGCGCAACGGATTGAAGTGATTAGCACCGCACGATCTTCGATGAATGGATACCGCGTGGCATTCCGGGTATCCACGACGAGTTGCGCTTCTCTCGTTTGTACCTCTCCTTTCACACATGCCGTTCGGGTCCCGAGCGAGAAACCAAAGGATGTTTGGAAAGCTTACTCATCCACGAAGAGTTTCGTCTGGTCCTGACTGTAGTTGTGATAGTAGCGGAAATCGGACGAGTCTAGATTCGCGCCATTGAGCACGAAGCCCGTGAGGCGCGCGTTTACCTTCGAGAGTAAATCCTGAGCGCGCAAGAAGGCGTCCCGGGCGGTCTGACCGGAGCGGATGACGAGAATCACCGAGTCTGCCTCGACAGAAATGCGAACTGCGTCGGCCACCGATAATACGGGTGGAGTGTCGATGATAATATGGTCGAATTGTTCCCGCCAGCGTTTTACCCAGTCCTGGAAGCTCCACATCAGCAGTTCGGTATCGCCCGGTAGGAAGACCGGCCCTGCGGGTAGAATGAACAGATTGGGCACATTAGCCCAGCTCACTACAGCCTCCTCGAATGTAACGGTGTTCCTGAGTAGCGGGCCAAGGCCGGTATTACCGCTCAATCGCATGGCGAGGTGGATTTGGGAACGCCGCAGGTCGGCATCGACTAGTAGTACGCGCCTGCGCAGCCGCGCCAGCAGAATTGCCAAGTTCGTACTGACTGTGGTCTTGCCCCCCCCCGGAAGCGCGCTCGTCACCTGAATAACCCTGGGAGGAGTTGGCTGCGAAAGCAAGAGTGAAGTCAACACAGTCTTGTAGGATTCCGCAGCCAGCGACATTGGTTGTAGGAGGCTTACCAATGCGTGATCCACGTGGCCGCTTCCGCCAGCGAGTTCGCGGTGCGCCCCGTTCTGGCTCTTCGCTTCCAGCAGCGGCAAGACACCGAGCGCCGGCAGTGACGACAAAGACTGTGCCTGCTCCACGGTGTTGATAGTCTTTTCTTCGATTTTCGCCAAGCCGAATGACAACCATACACCACCGCAAATTCCGAACAGCAGAGAAAGTGCGAGGTTTCGCAGAATATTCGGCTCCGCAGGCAGTTTCGGCGGTCTTGCCGGATCGACGATCCAGATGTTGCTCGATTTCAAGCTGGCTGAAATGCCTACTTCTTTTTGCTTTTGCAGGAGATCCTCGTAGAGTTTCCGGTTCGTCTCGAACTCGCGCTTCAGGATGTCCGATTGAACCGCACTTGCGTTCAGATGGTCGACTACTTGTTTCTGGGCTTCCAGCGCATCCCGCAGCATACGCTCGCGTTCGGCCGCGGTTTGATATTCGTAAGTTATACGTTCACCGATCCCCTTCACTTCGGCATCCACTGACCTCCGCACCTGGGCAAGTTGTTTCGACAGCTCGGCCATTTTCGGGTGTGCGGGGCCAAGCTGCACTGACGCTTGCGCGATCTGGTTTTCCAGGTCCGCCTGTTGCGCACGCAGCCTTGTGAGGAGGTTGTCGGGCTCCAGTCTGGCAACAAGGTCCGGCTGTCCCGAACGCGCCAATTGGTAGTTGACGTCTTTCTGGACCCGGTCAACTTCCGCTGCCGTGAGCTCCCGATTCAGGTCCGTCAGCTTTGTCGTCACAATGTTCTGCTTATCGTCCAGGCCAAAGAGCCCGTTTTCTTTTTGGTAGTCCACCAGCTTCCGCTGCGAGTCTTCAACCCTGGCCTGGAGTTCCTTCAATTGATTCGCCAGGAAGTCAGAAAATTGCGTGCTAACTTGGAACTGGCTTCGATAATATTGATCAACATATTCTTTAGCCAGGCCATTCACAACATCAGCGGCCAACTGAGGGTCCGTGCTGCGAAACTGAATCTCGATAAGCCGTGTGCCCTTTACCTTCGAGATCTCCAGGCCCTTATGAAACGATTGCAGCAGTGCATCTTGGTTGGCAGCCCGCCCTCCACGGGCGGTAAACTTCGGGTTCTTGTCGAGCTGGAGATTCTTGATGACCTGCATCGCCAGCGCGTCGGTCTGCAGGATTCTGATCTGTGTGTCGATCGCCGTGCGATCTTCAGGATCGTCCAACAAAGATGTATCAGCCCCTCTGAACCCCAGCACGCCACTGTCGTTGTCTCTGTGAAACACTACCACCACTCGTCCGACCGCTTTGTACTGCGGTTCCATAAGCAGCGAGGCAGTTACGACAATCCCGACGACAACAAGCGCGAAAGCGGCAATTGTCCACTTGCGGTCCCGGATGATACGCCACATTCCTGCTGCGAACACTTCATCCGGCGCGCCTACACGCGGCAAGTAGTGGTTTGCCGGATTTGGCCCAGAACTTAGAGCTACTCGGGGAAGCTGGACCGGGTCGAAGTCGCGCGCGCGTTGGTTCATCAATTCAAAGCTCTCGCTCATCGCTTGTCACCTCGACGCGGGACGAGAGGCTCGCAGTGGCCCAGGCCGCTTGGCGCCGCTGCTTTCGCGGGTTTCCGGCGAATGTTGTTTCGCGTCCATGAGCACGATAATCTGGTCAACAATGCGGCGCAAAATGGCATCAGCCCGCACCACCGGCCTCTGGGGACGATTGCGCCGTGCTATGACGATCTTCGTCTGGACATCCTCGACGCTCTTCAGGAGGACGAGCCGGCCCTGGCTGGCGAGATGCTGATCAACGGCACCGATCCTGCCACGGAACACGCTGTATACCGGAACTTCCAATGCCGCAGCTTCCCGGTTCATCGTACCACCGCCGCTTATCACGAAATCGGAATGCCAAATCAGATTGAGGCCATTCACCACTCGGTCGGGAATGAGCATCGTCCGACTCCGGAGTAAGTAGGCCCAGCGTTTCCTCAACTCCATTCCTTGCTTGTCATTTCGAGGGAGAGCGACAAGCTTCACATCGTGAGACTTGCTTAGAAACTCAACTGCAGCAGCGAAGAGCTGGTCACTCTGCGGATTGTGATAGTGCGCCTCACTCGCAGGCGGACGAATGGTGGCCACCACGTCGTGCTCTTGCAAGCCGAGTTGGGATCTGATGCTGGGGTCCGGGACGAACCGAGGTACATAGACGTCTTCTTTGATACCCGGGTATTTCAGAATCCGACTCGCGTCGAATCTGATTACTTCATTGGGGATTACTTCCGGACACACCAGCCAGGTAGGGCGGATCAAAACCCAGCTGGTTGCAAACTCATAATCACCTATGAATAAAGAGGGAATCCGCGAAAATGTAGAAACGATCAACTGGGAGCGCGAACAAACAGAGACGGCCAAGTCCGGTTTTTCCCTCAAAACCGTGGGAATTAACTCCAACGCGCGAAAACATAATCCCACGAGTTTGCGAACCTTGTTCTTTCCCGAGTGGCGGCCGATGACTGTGTAATTGAGTCTCAAAAGGTCGGCCAACTCGCGTACCTGAAAACAATCGCGCACGGTGAGCACTACTGAATAACCACGCTTCTCCAGCTCCTCGACAATTGGAGTAAAAAATGGAACGTGGGGCGTGTTATCCAAATCGATCCAGATCTTTCCTTTAGCGGCCGCTGCTTGCGCTCTCCCACCCTTCGTTGGGTTTGGGCTTACGGCTAACGCCAGCGCCCCGTCTTCTCGCTTCATGTCGGACCTCGAGTTCTTGATGGAATTGAAACTCACGCAATACGCAACTCAGATGCGGACAGGCGATACCTTAGTTAAAAACTTACCGGGCGAGTCCAAAACCCGAGCCTTAGGGGGTCACCCAGGCGGCGTCCATGTTGACGGCAACCGAACGCTGGAGGAGGGTCACAGAAAGCACGAGGCGGCTCTGCCCTCTGAAGTCCAATAAGATTCCCTCCAGGTCGCAAAGCGGTCCATAGTTGATTCTCACTCTTTGACCGATTTGCAGGAACGGCCACGGTTGGCTAGGGAGGCCGGATCTAACGGCGGCCTGAATGCCGGCAATTTCGGCATCGTCAATGGGGATAGGACTCTTACCCATTCCTACAACGCTAACAAATCCCGGTATCGTAACAATGGGGAGCCGGCGGTCGGGGTCGAACCGACAAAATACATAACCGGGGAAAAGCGGGAGTTGAATTTCCTTGATTCGGTCCGACCAAACACGCCGAGACTTATATCGAGGGAGGAACCATTCATAGCCTTTACCAGCTAGGACTGCTGCAACGCTGTTCTCGCACTGACTCCTGACTCGGAGCGCAAACCAGGGAAAATACCCATTCCCAAACTCCATTCGGATCTCCTCAAATTTTGGGTAAGCTACCGCCCTTTGAGTCCCAATCCCTTTTGGGTTGGGGCTACCGCCCGTTGAGTCCCAATCAGCAAACGAGCACGTTGTGCACCAGTGCGAGAGATATCTGACAAATTCCTGATTGCGAACAGCCTTGACGTATTGACGTGTCGATTGCGGTATGCACCGTGGTTTCCAGTGTGAATATGGCTTTCACAATGCGGTACGCATTACGGTTTATATCGATAGCCCCGTTGGGTGCACCTCTGGCCGCACGATTGTGGGTTGCACGCGCACGCTTGATTGGGACTGGCAGCACTTCATCGAAATCGCAGGAGACTTCTGTGGCAAGAGGATCGCCATGGATGTGCGGTCGTACCGATCCTCCTCTTGTTGGTCTCGGGATCCTTCAGGCAGCGGATATCCTTGCTGGCCGGGCAGCTTTCCATCAATTTGCAGGATCTTGAGATTTCCGGGGACTTCTGCGGAATCAATAAATGCGATCGAGCCAGGCAGGAGAATGTGGGCCCGGCTACTCCTCCAGCTTGTCCCTTGTTGGGACGAGAAGTGAGTTGTCATGCCGGGCGAGGGCTTGCAAACTCCTTCTGGCGAAACCGAGTCTACCCCTGGCCACGACGATGGAGTCTACCGTGACCACTGCTTCCACCAGCGCGAAGTCTTCAATAAACTTGAGGACTTGCACCTCGATCTCCATTCTATCTCCTGGAGCCACCGGGACCAGGAACCGCATGTCGTTGATGGATCCAAGCACGAGGAACTCTCCTGGCCGCGTTCCGTTTCCGGTCGTCTTCGAAAAAAGAATGGAAGCCGATTGGCCGATCGCCTCCACAATCAGGGTTCCCGGCATCACGGCGTACTCGGGGAAGTGGCCTAAGAACTGGATCTCATTTCCCGTCACATTCTTGGTTGTTCGGATGCGCGTTCCCGGTTCCAGCGAGACCACAGTGTCGACCATTATCATGGGAAACCTTTGCTTTAGAAGCGCTCTCACTTCCTCAAATGTCATCGAAGGGGTTGCCATGCCCATGGCGCACATGCCTCAACGCCGCCTCAGGATCATGGCTGTGGCGCGTGGCAGAAACCGTGATCCCGGGGGCACAGTGCTGGCATCGGAGACGAGTCGGGACACCCGCAGGCCGGCGGCCTCGGCCATTCGCAGAGGCTGGCTCTCTTGGTTGTATTCAAAAACGTGGTCTCGCTGTGCGGACTCGATGGCCGTGCTGAAGAACACGAGCCCTTCCGGCGACAGGCGCTGAGTAATCGCCATAAACAGCGGCTTCGGATCAGGCAAGTGCTCGGCAAGCATGGCCGATATGATCCCTTGATATTGTCTCTCGCTAGCCGGCTCGTTTGTTTTCAGGGCATCTTGAATCGCGAACTTGACACGATCTCCGTGTCCGGAGACAGCGAGCAGACGATTCGCTATAGCCACCGCTGGCGGGCTGATGTCCACACCTTCGATTTGAATGTCCCGACGCTCCTCTGCCGCTAAAAGGCTCAGGACACCGTGTCCAGCCGCCAGTTCCAAGACCGTCGCGTTTCGAGGCAATTGTCTTAAGAACTCGTCTCGAAACATTTTGATGTGGTTGACCATTGACGGCCAGAATGCGTAGATCAGGATCGCGGCCCACATGTAAGGCACGGCATAGTCTTCATCCTTGTAAACGCCTGACATGATTTCGGGCATGCTTTCGGGAGTGTACCTGCCAGCGCCTTCATAAATCTGCTGAGCCTGAGCGACACCGAAGCAATATTTTGCGTAGCCCCGTGCCGCATCATCGATTGCGGTCTCTCCGTAGGTTGCTTCGGCCCAACGGGCCAGGGGATTCAACAACCACGAGCACAATTCCCTATTCGCCTCGAAGGTCGCGCGTGCACTCGGCGCAAACAGCCTAGCCCTGCGATCTAAGGCCTCCAGAAACAGTTCCGCGTGCTTCATCTTGTTCCTTAATGTCTCAATTCTGTGAGCGTACGTGGCGAACGAGACGCACCATCGGCCGGATCAAATCCGCTCCGTCCCAAGGGGAACTGAAGTTATGCATCGACCCCAGCTTCACGACCCTGTCCACTCCCCGGCGGGCTGCAGCCGGGGCCAGTATCGCCTCCCTCTGAGCATCTTTAACCCCCAAACCCAGGGTCTGCAACGTTCCATCGAACCTCGAGATCACGTCCAACAGGTCGTCCACCACCAGCACATTAAGTGTTCGCCCCTGCGTCGGTTTGGGTATTTCCGGACCCGTTCCTTGCAGGATGGTCCAATCCGGCGACTCGGGAAACAATGCGTGGTTCGCAGCGTCATTAAGCAGCCACGAGGCACGGGCGAGACAAATCGCCGAGGTCAACGCTGGATGCATTTGCTGTCGCGCGTGCACGCGGTTCTCTTCTTGAAAAGCGCGCCCGAGCTCTTCTACGAACTCACCGGGATCGCACTCGGGATGGCGCTCAAGGAATAGTGCTTGTGGTGATGAGCAGGCTTGTTGCTCAAACTGCCACACGTCGCGCGCGATGCGTCGGCACCAGGACGGCCGTTCGATTCGGTCACCCCACGCGTCCGCATCCATCAGCGCAACGGATATGCGGGGACCAAAGACAGAGACACGCGACCAGTAAGGAAAAGGCAACGCACGCACCTGAGAGACCGCTTCGGCGCCGCCCCAGATCATGGCACCATCCACAGCCCGCGCCATGGCCTCCTGCAAATCCGTGCGCGAATGATCGAAAGTCACCATAACAATGCGCTCTGTCAACCGGCCGATTCGATCGACCTCTTGCAGCTTCTCCATGATCTGCCGAGTTAGCTCGACCAAGGCACCAGGCACGCGCACCAGACAGGCATTGCCTCCAAGCAAGCCGCACGTGAGAGACAGGATAGGCTGCACCTCGACGTTCCCGGCTGGCCAATGACCGACTACTCCCAGCGGAAATGCCCGCAGCCTTGCGCGCCCGTCTTCCCGCCATCCACCCCTTAGCGAATCCGGGCCTAGCTCACGCAGTAGAACCGGCTCCAGAGAGTTGCGCCGAAGCCACAGGCGAAGAAATGCCAAGCCCGGGACTGCATGCAAGCCATCTGCACCCAGGGCACCGGCCCACCGCTCGAACACTTCCAGAACGGCCTGAGGGGTAATCTCGTCTCGCTGTGCAATCTCTCGAAGCCGGCGCGCCGCGCAACAAATTTCTTGAGGAGAGTCCACAGTTTGGATCAGGTCACTCATGCGATCCCGACTCTCGCCATACTCGTAGTCCGTGGTTCGACGTTGCCACAGCCGCGAGCCTCCGCCTTCGGTACCCTTCGCGTGAAGCGGAAACAGGTGCCACGTCTTCCGCAGGGGCACTCGTCGTAGCCAATGATTTCGGCCATGTCCTCGGTCAACACCAGAAACCCGGGGAAACTCGTCGGCAGCACGCTGCAAACCTGAATGAGACCCTGCTGTCCGGCTTCAACGGGCTCAAGCGTCAACGGATTCCTCATGATGACCTCTGCGAAAGCGGGTACATGCTTGTTACCGCGCTCGCAATCCGGATAGACGACGCCAACGTTCTCGACCATGCCGTAGTAATCAATGACGCGATTCGTCGAACAACCGAAGACCGACGCCACGCCACGGATAAACACATCCCTGGTGACTGCTTGGTCCTCTAAACGCTTCCATCCGCCACTATGCAGCACGCGGACGTTGGGAAGGCCCAGTTCGATGCCCTTACACTGAAGAGGCTGGACGAGGTGGGTCCAGATCACATAGGTAAATCCGTAGGCCAATACCTCGGCATCTTTCCACTTTGCAGCCCAATCAAGAAGCTTCTCCAGATCAAGACCCGCATCTCCCTCCGGATTGCGGCTTAAGCAACACTCGACGTCCGTCGCGAAAGACCCTAGAGCCTGGATAGCTGCACCACGTACTCCCAGCTCAAATTGTGCAGTTAGATTTTGTGGTATATCGATAACCAAATAGGGCCTGCGCGCAGGTCCGATAAAATCACGAATGATCGTGACGACCCCTTTCGTCATTCTCCTTGCGGTCGAGCCGTCCAGAACTACGCGGCTCGGCACCTGGCCGGTAGTCGCACTCGAGGTAAGAGTTCGCTTGATTTCCTTTGCGTCCACCAGACTCAGTGGCGGATTCGCCTTGAAAACACCGGCCGGCAGGTACGGCAGGTCGGCAATTCGGTTTGCCGCGCGAAAATCCACAGGCCAATGCTGCACGTAGTTGCGAAATCGCGAATTTCGAGCGCAAGCGTAGGCTAGTTCTTCCTTCAACAACGCGAGCAAAGCGCAGCGCCGTTCGTCGGGAGCCAGTCCATATATTGGCGCTGCCAGCAGACTGTTGATGCCTTTCTCAATCTCCGCCGGTGCGCTCATTGCATTATCTGCAACTGAAACCGGGCGATCTTTCCGTTTGCCGTTTCAGGCAATTCAGCGACGACATTCACAGAGGCGCAAGTCCACGGGGGCGGAAGCGCACGCCGAACTCTTTCGATGATATTGTGGACTCCCGTGTCGGCGACGACGAAGAGCGCGAGCGCTTCTCCGGCCTCCGGATGCGGCACGGCAGTGGCGACACATTGGTAGACGCCCGGGATGGCTGCCAACTTCGCTTCCACTTCGGCAAAACTCACACGGACGCCTCGAATTTTTATAAACTCACCCGTGCGTCCCTTGATCCAGAGGTATCCCTCGTCGTCACGACAGCCGAAGTCTCCCGTCTTGAGCCAGCCGCCGTTAAACTTACGCTGCGTTGCCTCAGCATCATCGAGGTATCCGGAGCAGACTGATGGACCGCACACCTGGATCTCGCCGGTCTGCCCCGTAGGAACTTCTCTCCCCATCTCATCGACGATCCGGATCACCAGATTGTCCAAGGGCAAACCGGCACTGCCAAGCTTCTCGCCCAGGCGATCTGGAGGAAGACAGGAAATGCGAGCTGTGGCTTCGGTCTGGCCATACATGACCAAGAACTCAGCCGTTGGCACAATGTCGCGCATTTGCCGGATACGTTCGGGAGCAAGCGCGCCGCCCGCCTGGAGGAAACGCCGGAGACCTGGCAACGGGAAGGCTCTGAGGTGTGAGCGGCTGAGCAGGATATTGTAGACAGTCGGAACACCTGCGAACGTGGTACAGGCGTAGGTGTTGATCGCGTGCAGTACCTTGTCTGGGAACATGAACCGCGAGTCGAACACAACACCCCCTCCCTGGTACAGGTGAGAGTGCATTACGCTCGCCCCGAAGCAGTAACTTACCGGCATGATTAGCATGGCGCTTTCATCGATCCCCAAATGCTGGCTTCGGACGATTGCCTCCGTGTTGGCAAGCAGGTTGCGATGGCTGACCATCACGAGCCGCGGCAGGCCTGTCGAGCCTGAGGTGGGCATCAAAGCTGCGAGGTCATCTTCCTCACACGGCGCCGGCTCCAACAACTGAGCGGCCCGCGCGCTGAAGTTACCCTCGAGTTGGAGAACGTCATTCTTTCCTCCCCAGGCACCGCGGAGTCCTGTGGCGGTCCACACGGCTTTCGCGTTGGCCTTTGCCAACATCGACTCCCCTAATCGTGGGAGCGCGCGGTCCTCCATCAGCACCGGTACCAAACCGCCATACACGGCCCCCAGATATGCGAGTGTACTTGCTGGGTCGTGGCCGCAACTGACCAATAGGCGGTCCCCCGCCTGCAAGCCGACCGAGGAAAATCCAACCGCGAAGCCGACTATCGATTCAGCAATGTCTCGGCCTCCAAGTGTTTCCCCGGTTGCTGCGTCAATCAGATGTGAGTTCTGTCCCAACCGCCGGACCAGTCGGCCCGCGAAGTTCCACTTCTCGGACTTCGACACGCTGAACCTTCCCGAGCTTGAATTGCACAACTTTGACGATCTTTTTCACATCCTCCATTTCCATCAAGTCTTCTACGTCGAAACTCAATCCAAAAATGCGTTCCAGGCTGCTGGCAAGCTGCACGTGTCCCATGGAATCCCAGGCGGGAATGTCGCTTGGTGTGGAATCGATTGTGATCGTCTCCGGATCGATGCCGAACGCAGCTTCGAAGGCCTTCTGTATTTTCGGGACTAAGTCTTCCATGATAATTCTCCCTCTTCGGACTCAGGAAACGTTCTTCAGCCTAGCCGCTCTAACGCTTTTGTGAGCTGTATCCCTCCGCAGTTGAACAACCCACGTAAACATCAGGAAGCGGCTTATCCCCACTCTTCGCAACTCCTTCCACTTGTTAGTCATCCGTGTGCACCAGAACGCTGGGATATTGTCGGCGAAGTAATACCCATACGCTTTTGTATATCCTTTCGAACGGAGTGAAAGCATGCCGTTATTTTGGAAGGCTGCGGATACGCCCTGCTTCCTTTCGGCTGGCTCCACAAATATGTCAAAGGTATACACATGACTTGGTTGCCAAGTCTTGAATCCGAACCGACGGAGATCGACGTGCAACGAGGAAAGGTCCTCGGTAGCTTCCGAAACCCAGTACCACTGGTCACCGACGATTAGATTGTCCCGGGCAAGAGCAAATCCGCCATACTTCTGTTTTTGGAGGTAATGTAAAGCCTTCAGATGCCTGTTGGGGACGGCAAACCGATATGCACCGGAAGAAAGCATGTCCTCATCAATTTCGAGCACCTTCAAGTTCAAACTTGCAAGCGGCTCTGGACGCTCCACTACTTCCGACAAGTCTTTCTCAACAACTATGGCAGCGCGTCTAAAAAACGCTACCTGCCTCAGAACCGAATTCCATCCATTCGATCTGACAGCATCAATCAGTTGAGCTGAGCGCATTTTTAGCACGTTTAGCATCGGAACATCCTGTCTATGCCCAGGTTCCTCGACGTGCAGTAAGCCCCGCTGGAGAGCACACTGAAAGCGGAGATATGGCCGCTCCCTCGGCACCGCGTCTCACGACGGATTTCCTCCTACAAGGATAATCTAAAGCAACTGAAATACCGCGGAGCGATTCTCTAAATATAAGCAGGACATGAAGAAAACGATCAGCCGCCAATGTCGAGACATTGCAGTGCGAATGGAGATGCGTGGTTTTGAGAATCCGAATTCACCGGAGAGCGCATTAAGTTTCACAATCTCCAATAGACGGTGGCAATCGGTATCCTAGCTCTTGAAGGCGAACTGAGATTGGGTTCGTCACCTACTACCGCAGCCGGAGCGTCTGGTGGCGAACGGAATTCTGACGGCGTGTAGTAGTGCAGGCAGCTATTCAGAACTGAAAGTTTGGCACAGTTTTCACAATTCACATCAAAAAAGGATGATAGCCGGTTGTGCAGGCAAACTAATGCCGAGCTTCCCACACATGGAAGTAGGCTTTAGTCCCTCTTTGCTCCGCAGCCCTTTCGAAGGCTAGCATCAGATCCACTCCGCTGCCATTGGCGGACTTAGCTACCGCCATGATGCGGTTATTGGAGAAACGGAAATCCGTCATGCTGCGATCGAGCTTGGCCTTAGTTTGAGGGGCGCGAAATCTTACAAGGCTTACTTCGTGGAGGCTGTGTTGCCAATCCGCTTCAATCGGCCAACCGGCGGGGTCGCTACTACACCCGTCACGTTCGGTCTACATTTTGGATTGGGATTCTAAGGGAACTCCCCAAATACCGCCTGCGATTCTATTGACCGGATCAGTGCCGGATCTGGGAGGTGATGTCCTTCAGCTCGTACACTTCGCAGTTACCTCGCTCCGGCAGAAGTCCCGCCTCGGGATTTGGATTGAGCCGCATCGTTCGCGGCGTCATCACCCACGGCTCCACGAGCACGTCGGGGTCCTCGACCGTGACTTCGTACCGAATCTGATTACCTTGACGCGTGAATCGCTCCACAACGTGCATCTGATCGGAATGGAAGAAACCGCCGCGCGCCAGCCAGGTGCTCTCGACGAACGATATGGAGTCGAGCACCAGCGTGTCGCCCTCCCAGCGCCCGACGGTATACCCCATATATGTGGTCTCGATCGCCTTCTGCGGGTCGTGCTTGCGGCCGTCGGTCGGGATGATGCGGTATTCGCCATATCCGCCGCCGCCATCGGCATATCTCGTGTAGAAAAAGATAATGTCGTTCGCCGTCTGGACGATACGTCGGGGCGGGCCCTGCCGCGGAATCCCCAGCGGTTGGCAGGTCATGACCGGGTCTTCCTTGTTCGTCCACATGTCGAGCTGCTGAACCTTGTCCCAGTACTCGGGTTTGTATAGTGGACGATTCGGCCCGAACCGCGAGGGCGCTTCGAACTCGAAATCCACAGTCTGATTGATGGCCCGGGTACAGTCGACCTGCGTCGGCCCGCATCGGCGAAACCCGTAGCGCCAATTCATGGCGTTGAAATTCCAGTTGCCCGTCAAGTCCGGTTTTCCGTTGGCCAGCCGCGGCGTCTGTTGCTGCCCTGCTGCAGCTTCCTGATTCTTCGGGGATGCTGGCTGCTCGGCCGCCACGTTCTCTTGAGGCTGCGCGCTATCGCGCTTGCGCTCCGCGATCGCAGCCCGCACGCTTGCCGGCACAGGCATGACCACGTATACGCTGCCTGTCTCCGTCTCGACCGTCGTCAGGTCGCGAACGACCACACCGTTGCGGCGCTCCACCATCTTGCCGGCGTAGAACGCCTCGATCTTGTTCAGCGGATTGTTCCAGTCTTGATAGTCGCCGTAGGCGAACTCGGTGGTTGTGGCCCCGTGCTTGACCACCACGCGTTCGACCATGTACTTCGCATCAAGTGTGGCGGTCGCGGTCGCCCCCGGAACGCCCGGAACAGGGAAGGTCACGACCGGCTTACCTGTCTCCCACGACACGGACGTTTCGCCCGTCTTCGCAACACCGTCTTGGAGAAGTGTGCCTGGGTTGGGCCCCAGTTCGGTTGTCGGCGCTGCCCCTGCCAGCGCGGCCTTGGGCGCGCCCTGGGGACTGGCCCACAGGCGGATGAGCCGCTCCTCGACGGCGCCCGGCATCGGGGTCGCCTTCCCTTTCCCCGGAATGATCTCCGCACCCGGTATGTCTTCGTTCCAGGCGTACTGCCCGCTGACAACCTCGATGCCCGAATACGTTTGTCCATTGGGCCGAGCGCACGTGTATTGAACCCGCTGACCCGGCATCTGGTAATTGGTGCTAACACGATATTTCGTGAGTGTGCAGGGCTGTCCGTCCACCTGGATGGTGCCCTTCCCCTGATATTCGAGCGAGACGATCAGCTCGTGTTCATCTATGCCCCGCAGCATGCCCATGTGCCAGGTCCAGTTGAAAAGCACCGCCCGCAGGTCCTTGGTGCCGGCCGCGGGTCTGTACGGTGGAGGGGGCTCGCGGTTCGCACCCGGCGCCTGCGCACCGGCCGTCGACAGCGCGCTGATTGTGAGAACGACCTCGATCGCGACGCTCGTCCAAATGATCTGTCGTCGAAAGGCCATGATGGTCCTCCGCTGTTGTTTAATCGTTGGGGTTACCGGCGGAGATCTGGATTACGCGCCCGTCCGGCATGGTCACCGACTTGAGAAACCCCAACGGACTGCCGTTCCTCGCGGGGATGAACTTCACGGTAATGTTGTCCCCGGCGTGGAGGGCATTCGGTCCGGTTTTACCGATCCCCCTCTGCGCGAGTGCAGTGGCGGAGCCGAGTGTCATCACCCACTCGGTTGTCGAGCCATCTGGGTTCTTGACCGTGACAACGAGCGACCCGTGGGGATTCACAAACTGTATTTTTTCGACCGACCCCGACAGCTCCGTCTCCTTTTTCATGTCGTATACGCCCGCCAGGGAATGATGAGCCTGCAACGAGCCATTGGCCATCAACCACCCGCACAAGGCCACACATCCTAGAGTTCGCTTAATCATTCGTGCGCCTCCGCAAAATTGATCGGCACCAGATGCCATCACGTCGCCACCGCAAGAAACTGTGGAACAACTGCCGTCGAAGTGTAGCACCGCGAGCGCCCAGGCTCAAATTCCCTGCTGCACTGCGGCATAGGCTTTCATTGGCACCCCGAACCATTTGCAGCCAGTTGGGCGCTAGCATTCCTCGGTGTAGACGACAGAGCGCTACTACGAGCATGGGACCGGGAGATGACCGACGGTTTGCGTCACCTCCAGAATTAAAAGTTCAGTTTCGCCCCAAGCTGTATCTGCCGCGATGTGGTTGCCGTACTAGTAATGACTCCCGCAGCGGCCGCGGTTGCGCCAGTATTGGTCAACATGATTGGGGAGGGAATGCCGAAATTCGTGTGGTTCAAGACATTAAAGATTTCTGCTCGCAATTGGAGATTGCGTCCTTCAGTCAAACGTGTTGTCTTGAAGACCGAAACATCAACCATGGCCGACCCTGGACCGATCAGGATATTGCGTCCGGCATTTCCATACGTTCCGGCTGGAGGCAGAACGAAAGCTGTGGGGTCGACCCACTGCTCTGGCCTGCGCAGATAAATACCGTGCAGTGTCCGGCCGGGAGTAAAACTCACGCGATCCGGCGCTGACGTGTTGCCATCGCGAGACCAATTGAATCCGAGTGCTGGTGTAAACGGAAATCCGCTGCGCAGGCTGTTAATGATGTTGAGCTGCCATCCGCTCACGGCCTGGTTCACAGTCCCCCCGGCATCCTTCAAAAACCTCTTGCCATTTCCGAAAGGCAGTTCATAGCTGCCGCTGAAACTGAAGCGGTGCCTCACGTCGAACGCGGACAGTCCGTAGTCCCGCATACGATCGTGCGGATCCAAGACCACCGGGGGGTTGCCGATCGCTTGCTGGCCGGTGAGGGAAGACGCATTATCCATACTCTTGGAGAATGTGTAATTGGTTCGAAACGCCATTCCGCCCCTGAAACGGCGATTCAGATCGATGCTGGCCGCGTTGTAACGGTTGACGGCCGATGTGAAGTACTGATTGATGCTGTTCAACTGCGGGTTCGGTCTCAACGTGCCGGCGGGGAAATATTTCGTCCCATCCACCAAGCCGGCGGGACAGTTCGCAGCCGCTCGCGAGCAAATGGTTGGAATCACCGTGTTGGCATCCGCACGTAAGATGTCGTGGTAGCCGTGCGATCCATTGTAAGCGAGACGGAGCGATGT
>QHWY01000478.1 GCA_003223875.1 Acidobacteriota bacterium
TCGGTTGAATAGGGATATTGGAAACAGGAGGATCACGATGGCCAAGCAAACAGTACTTGGTGTGTGCGGACTCTGCGGTGTGCGTAAGACGAAGGGCGCGATGCTGAATCACCTGAAGCGGTGCCTTCCGTCGTCGGCCAAGGGCGGTTCCATGTTGCCCCTAGCTCTGTTGCGCGTCGAGGGTGCCTATGCACCGGACTTCTGGCTCGACGTAGCGGCACCGTCAAATTCGCACCTTGCGGATCTCGACGATCTGTTGCGGAAAGTGTGGCTGGAATGCTGTGGCCACATGAGTGAATTCTATGTTGGGCGTTACAACGCGATCGGCATGG
Source organism: Acidobacteriota bacterium (assembly GCA_003223875.1). Classification (GTDB taxonomy): domain Bacteria; phylum Acidobacteriota; class Terriglobia; order 20CM-2-55-15; family 20CM-2-55-15; genus 20CM-2-55-15. The sequence continues at coordinate 333 of QHWY01000478.1, forward strand.
AAGCCAAGATCTCACACGTTTTTGGTTCTGCCAGCACCCGCATTGGCTACATCTATGATTGGGGTTCAAGCACCGAGCTGACGATTCGATCCGCGGGATTTACGGAGGGAACCACGAAGACAACGAAGAGACCGATTGTGGCTGCTCGAAACGAACCGCCTCTGTTGCCATGCGATATCTGCAGTCTTCCCGCATCTAGCCTATGTTCCGATTGTCAGGATACCGGCGAGAGCTTCTTTTGTCCCTCGCATGAAAGCGGCCATTCCTGTGGAGAAGAGAGACTCCTGCCGGTTGTGAACTCACCGCGTATGGGCGTGTGCGGTTATACGGGATAATTATTTCGGCTCATCTCGCTTGTTTCGTTGGTTTGATCTTAGCCCATAGCAGCTGTTGGTTGCCGCTCCGGAAACCTTCCCGGAATCTTCAGATCTTCACAAACCACTTGCGTTCCAAATTTTGAGTTGGTAGCGTAGCGAATCATGGACGTGGTGCTGAAGTACCGCGGCCGGATGATTCGCGAATCCGACTTGCCAATCATCCGTGCGCTGATCGAAGAAAATCCCACAGCGAGCCGTCGCGAGTTGTCGCGTAAACTTTGCGCAACCTGGAATTGGGTTCAGCCCAACGGCGCTTTCTGCGACATGCTATGCCGCGGCATGATGCTTGCGCTGGAACGCGCAGGGCATATCGCGCTGCCGGCAGTAAAGTGGAAACCACCCAACCCGCTGGCGGTGCGGCCGAAGCCGCAGCGGTTCGACATCGACGCCACGCCAATCGAGTGCAGCCTGAGGGATCTCGGGCCATTGGAGTTCCGGTTGGTGCGGCGGACCGCGGAAGAGCCATTATTCAATGCCCTCATCGAGCATCATCACTATCTGCGCTACACACAACCGGTTGGCGAACAACTTAAATACATGGTATTCGCTGGCGACCGGCCCGTGGCATGTCTGGCGTGGTCCTCGGCGGCGCGGCATTTGGGACCACGCGACCGGTTCATTGGCTGGAGCCGTGAAGCGCGGCGGCGCAACATTCGCTTTATTGCATACAACTCCAGGTATCTGGTCTTGCCCTGGGTCCAGGTTTCTTGTTTAGCATCCCACATTCTTGGCCGGATGGCGATGCTGGTGCCGCGGGATTGGGAACGCATTTACGGGCATCCGGTTTATTATCTGGAAACTTTCGTCCATCCAGAACGGAAGGGAACCTGTTACCGGGCGGCCAACTGGATCGCGCTGGGATGGACGACCGGTCGTGGGAAAGCTTCCAACAGTCACTGGCCCAATCGTCCGCTCAAGCAAGTTCTGGGATATCCGCTCGACAAGCACTTCCGGCATTTACTGGGGTGCTTGTGAGCGTTGGCCAGATCAACATCACCCAGACCCTGGACAAAGTCGAAGACTTGCTCCGTCAAGATCAATCCATGTCTTCGGCAGCGCGGACGATGTTCGAGCTGCTGGTCACGATCATCCACCTGCTTGTGGCGAAATTGGGTCTCAACAGTTCCAATAGCAGCATTCCGCCGTCACAAGATCCGCGGCGCAAACGTGGAGCGAAATCCAAGGGTAACGGGCGTAAGCGCAAGCCCGGCGGGCAGAAAGGGCACACCGGAACAACACTGGAGCCGGTCGACGATCCGGATCAGATCGAAAACATCGCCGTGGACCGGCGCACGATTCCTCGCGGGCAGTACAAAAACGCCGGTTATGAAGTCCGCCAAGTCATCGACATCATCATTACCAAATTCGTCATCGAATATCGCGCCGAGATTCTAGAGGACGCCCACGGTCGGCAGTTCGTCGCTCAATTTCCTGCCGGCGTGACCCGACCCGTACAGTACGGACAAGGCGTGAAGGTTCAAGCCGTCTACACATCCCAACAGCAGTTGATCCCTTATGACCGCATCCGTGACTACTTCTGGGATCAGTGCGGCATCCCGATCAGTCCCGGATCCATTTTCCGCTTCAATCAGGAAGCCTACGCTCTGCTGGAGCCCTTCGAATCCTTTCTCGTTGGCAAATTGGTCCAGCAATCTCTTCTGCACGCCGATGAAACCGGCATCCACATCAACAAGACCCTCTACTGGCTACACTGCCTTTGTAACGAGAAGTGGACCTTGTTCTTCCCACACGCCAAACGCGGTAGCGACGCTATCAAAACCATGGGTGTCTTGGAACACTTCCACGGGCGTCTCGGTCACGATCACTGGAAAACCTACTTCCAATTCGATTGCATCCACTTCCTCTGCAACGCTCATCACGTGCGTGAACTCGAACACGCATGGATACAGGATGGACAATGGTGGGCCTTGAAAATGCAATCGCTGTTGCTGGAAATCCACGACGCCACCACCAAAGCTGGCGGCTGTCTAGACGAAACCGTCGCCAAAAGCTTCCGTAGCCGTTACCGCAATATCCTGACCCGCGGCAATCGCGAGTGCCCGCCAACGGTTCCCAACAACCCTTCCGCTCCTCGCGTCGCTCAAAGCAAGTCCCGCAATCTGCTCGATCGCCTCCGCAACTTTGAAACCGAAACCCTCCGCTTCATGACCGATCCCTTAGTCCCATTCACCAATAACCAGTGTGAAAATGACCTCCGCATGACCAAGGTCCAGCAGAAAATTTCCGGCTGCTTCCGCTCCTTCGAAGGCGCTCAGATCTTCTGTCGTGTCCGCTGCTACTTGTCTACCTGTAGAAAGCACGACATTCCGCCTACCGAGGCGCTTCAAGCTCTATTTGAAGGACGTCTTACTGAGATCATCTCCCGGTTGGAATGAGCTGAATAGTTACAAAACGAATTTATATAAAAACGAATCACGCCCACAGCAGTTTCAGGAAACGCCCCTCCGCTTCAAACGTGTAGGATTTAATGACGATTAGTTTAAACGCCGGCTTGCAAGGTTTGTCAAGAAATCCATGGAACGGAAATTCATCGAAGGCCGG
>QHWY01000161.1 GCA_003223875.1 Acidobacteriota bacterium
TCGAACCTGCCTTCGAGCCGATTCTCGCTCGATGTCAGGAATTGGGGTACCCGCTCTTATTCCATCCGCTCGACGGTGATGCGAACATCTACAGCAAAAGGCTCGTTGGCCCTCCGAGCCTCACCAACTGGCTTGGCTTCACGTTTGAACACGCCACGACGGCAGCGAAGTTCATCACGACGGGGACGCTCGACAAATTTCCGAGACTCGAGATTGTGTTGCCCCACGGCGGAGGCGCATTTCCATTCATCTTCGCGCGAGTCGAGCACGGCCTCTACCATATGGGTTCGGTGCAGTTGAAGGTCGAACGTCCGTTCAGGGAGTACGTCCGCAGATTCCATTACGACTATCTGAACTACTATCCGGAAGCGCTGCGATTCCTGATCAGTGAGGTCGGACCCGATCGGATCGTCATCGGGACAGATCTATTCGCCGCCAAAGATATCGAGTATCCGAACTCCTTCGTCGAACAATTGAACCTTCCGGTGAAGGACCTCGATCTCATCCTGCGAGGAAATGCGAAGAGGCTTCTGCGACTCTAGTCGACGGCTTCCCTGCCGTGACCGCCGCCCCTAGTGCTGGGATCACCAAGCTGCTTTCCGTCGGGAAGCCAAACAGTGAGGAATTGCCCGCCAGGTTTTCCGTCCTTCAGCGGACGGACCATGATCTTGACGTTCATGCACCAGACCATGTTGAAACGTGCAGGGTTTTGTATCGCGGTCGGCTTTTGGGTGATGACCGCTATGGCTTTCGCGCAAGCGCCCACAAAAGACAAAATTCCGAATCTCGCATCGAGCAGTTTCGCGTGGCTTGCCGCGGGCGCCGATTGGATCAGCCCGCCGGCGGGAATTCGGGGGCCAATCCAGAACGATCCCGATCATCCCTTCCACGGCAATACCGCCGGCCCGGGCCAGGTGACGCTGAGAATCGGAAACGACAAAGATGCGGTTTTAAAGCCGTGGGCGGCGGAACAGATGCGCGTGTCGAATGAAGAGGTGCTGAGCGGGAAGCGAGGCCTTCCTTTCGCGGCCCAGTCACGATGCTACCCCGGCGGTGTCCCTGGACAATTGCTCTTTCCTGCGGAGCCGTTCTATTTCATTCAGACGCCAAAGCAGGTGTGGATGATCTGGCAACGCGACCATATGATCCGTCGCATTTATGTCACCGATAAGCATTCAGCGAACGTCAAACCTTGATGGTTCGGCGAATCCATCGGCCACTATGAAAACGGCGATACGCTGGTCGTCGATACGATCGGACTTTCAACCAAGAACAGCTACATCGACAATTTCCGCACCCCACATACGGAGAAGCTGCATGTAGTCGAGCGTTTCAAGTTGTCCGCTGACGAACGGACGCTGGAAGCAACGGTGACCGTGGAGGATCCGGATACCTTCAACCAACCACTGCACATGGTGCAGCGCTGGCGGAAAGTGAATAACCCCTTAATGGAAACCGTTTGCGCGGAAGACAACTTCGATTATTTCCACCAGAACCTGTTTCCAATACCGGAAGCGAATAAGCCCGATTTCTGATGGGCTTTGCACAAAAAATCCTGGGCGGTCATAGACCGCCCCTACAGCTTGGGGTGCGCAACTGTAGGGGCGCTCTATGAGCGCCCGCGATGTATTTTTTGTGCAAAGCCCTTCTGATGAATGAATTCCCCTCCTCGCAGAGGAGGGGTGGCGCGACAGCTTAATAGAAGCTGGCGCGCCGGGCGCGAAGCGCGAGCCCGATAGGGCGAAGCCTCAAGTAGTGGTCAGACCGGCGAGACATTTCAGCAGGTCTTTTATTGAGGCTTCGCCCTATCGGGCTTGCGCTTCGCGCCCTCCTCTGCGAGGAGGGGAATTTTCTCCCACTTCTTACTGGGCCTCTTTCGTCCCCGGTTTTGCGCCTTTTTCCACCAGGAACGCGGCGACAGATTCCCACTGCAACCTTCTTGCGGAATCCAGCGCTGTGCGGCCGTCAAGGTTCTTTGCGTTTACATCAACGCCGAGTTCAACGGCAATCTGGACTGCTTCCAGAGCGAGTTTTTCCCGCTGGCTCCGCTCGATTTCAGTCCATGGAGATCCTCCCCCGCCCATTCCGGCTGCAGCCATAACTGCGGTCGTTGCCTCTTTCCGCTGCTCCCAGGCAACGCCACGGCCTTCCACCATTTTTTCGGAACGAAGCACAAACAATGGATCAGCGCCGTGTTTCACGAGAAGGCGCATGACTTCCGGTTCGGTGAATCGAGCCGCAAGCCAGAATGGCGTGGCTCCGATCAGTTCTGGCGGGAAATTGAAATCGCGTGAGGAGCGGCGCGTTGGGGTCCATGTGCGTACAGTCGCGTTCGCGTCTGCGCCGTGATCGAGAAGGACCTTCACTAAGTTTTCGTCGCGGCGCATGATGGCTTCATGCAGCGCCGTAAAGCCGGCCTTGCCGGAGTTGGGATTCGCGCCCTTCTCGAGCAGAAACTCCACAACGTCCGTGAACCCGGAATGAGCCGCAAGCACGACGGCGCTCACGCCCCATGCATCCTCGTCGTTGACATTGGCGCCCGCAGCCACCAGCAACTGGGCCGAAGCCAAATCGCCGTCGCGGGCCGCAAACATCAATGCGGTGTCGTTGCCGTGGGGAATTGGGCGGTTGTAATCGAGGTAGCCGTGCGGAGACACGGCCATGACTTCTTTCCAGGTATCGGAACGGGCGTGAATATCGGCACCATGCGCGAGCAGGACCTTGATCACTTCCGGGTGTTTTTCAGCTACGGCCCACATCAGCGGGGTCTGGCCTCGCGCTCCGCGCGCATTCACGTTGGCGCCTTTTGACGCCAGCAAATCGACGACGGCCGGATTGCCCGATCGCGAGGCCACCATCACGGGTGTTTCGCCTAGCAGGAGCGAGGCATTCGGATTTGCTCCGGCCGATAATAAACGGCGAACCATCGGCTCGCTTCCGTTCTGGCAGGCGGCCCAAAGCGGCGTCGCGCCGAGATCGTTTCGAGCATTGACGTTGGCTCCAGCACGGATCAGAAGGTCCGCGCTCTCCAAATCGTCGCGATAGCTGGCCCAATGAAGCGCCGTCGTGCCGTCGGCTTCGGTCGCATTGACGTTTGCGCCCTGTTTGAGCAGCGAGCGCACGGCTTCCCGATCGACGTTCTTTGCAGCATCAACCAACGGGAGCGGACCGGCCGCTAAAACGAATATGGCTATTGATATGGCTATCATTTGCACTTAAATCTCCGCCAGCGTGTCGATGTTCAGCTTCCCGTTGCTGCCGCCGACTTTCTCAACAGGCACGCGCATCTTGTCCATGATCGTTACAAGCAGATTCGCGTTCGACGGCCGATCCTTATATACAAGGTGTCGCCCGCCCTTCAGAGTCCCGGCGCCGCCGCCAACCAACATCAGCGGCAAATTGACGCCGGCATGCTGCTGGCTGTTGGAAATGCCGGAGCCGTAGAGGATCATCATATGGTCGAGAAGGGATCCGTCGCCGTCGGGTGTTGCACGGAGCTTTGCCAGATATTTCGAGAACAGCTCAACGTGGTAGCGGTTGATCTTCGACATGTGCGCGATCAAATCGGGAACGTTGTCGTGGTGTGAGAGCGGATGATGCGCTTCCGGTACCCCGATTTGCGGGTAGGGCCGCGCGCTCTGTTCTTTTCCGATCATGAACGAGATCACGCGCGTCAAGTCCGATTGGAAGGCCAGAAGTTGCAAGTCGAGCATGAGCGCGAGGTGATCTTCGAATACAGGTGGTACGCCCTGCGGTTGCTCGAGTGAGGGCAGTTCGATGTCGCTCTGCTCCTCGGCTCTTTTGATCCGGCGTTCGACATCGCGCACAGCGTCTGTGTATTCGTTCACTCTCGATTGATCCTGCGGTCCGAGTTCTCGTTTGAGCGCCGTCAGCTTTTCCGTGACCGAGTCCAGAATGCTCTTGTGCTGCTTCATGCGTGCTTCCCGCGCAGCCCAGTCGGTTCGGCCGGTGTCGCCGAACAGCCGTTCGAATACGGCTCGCGGGTTGTATTCCATCGGCAAGGGTTGAGTCGCGCTTCGCCAGGAGAGCGTGTGCGTGTATGCGCAGCTCAGGATGCCGGTGCAGGCTCCGGCATTCGCGGGCGTATCCATGGAGAGTTCTAGCGACCCAAGTTGCGTTTCGTCGCTGAAATGACGGGCCAGCAACTGATCGATCGAGACATCGGCAATGATCTCGATCTCGGTCTTGCCGCCGCGCGGCGTACCTGTAAGAAACGATCCGGAAGCTCCGGCATGGATATAATTCCAGCTTGCACGCAGACCGGAAAGGACAAGCATCTGGTTCCGGTAGGGCGCCATCGGTTCGAGAATCGGCGAAAGCTCGAACGTGCCGCCTTCGCCTTTCGGCGTCCAGTACTCCATGGCCATTCCGTTCGGAACATAGAATGCCAGGAAGCGATTCACCGGTTTAGCCGCGGCTTTTGCGCTCGGGACCATCGCATCGAGGAAGGGCAGCGCAATGGTTGCGCCCAGCCCCCGCAGCACTGTTCGTCGTGACAATGATTTGGCCGTAAGAAAATTCATATTCGCCTCTCTTGGGCGGTGAAATTCGGGGTCAGACGGGTGAATTCCCTATTTCCTTCAACAGATCTTCGACCCGAAAATAGGGAATTCACCCGTCTGACCCCGAATTTCATCACCCTCGTGAACGCATCAGGAAACTGGGACTTTTTACGATTCCACTAATCAATGATGACCAGCGGTAGTTTTGCGCCGCCGCGTCGTGAACGATTTTTCGTATGGCCGGCCGGTCATAGTATTCGACCCGCCTTCCAAGAGCATAAGCCATCAACTTTTCTGTAACCGTGCGCGGAAATTGTTCCGGATCATCGAGCAGCAGCGCGCGAAGTCCTCGAAGACCTTCGATCTTTGCGCCCCCCAACGTTTCACCGGTCGCGTCGACGGGCCGGCCCGCTTCATCGACTGTACGCCAGCCGCCAATGACGTCAAAATTTTCCAGTGTGAATCCCAACGGATCGATGACCGAATGACAGCCGTTGCACGTGGGATTCGTGCGATGTTGCGCCAATTTCTCCCGAATGGTTTTCGGTGCGGAGCCCGGCTTATCCGTCAAGTTCGTATCCACACCGGCAGGCGGGGGAGGAACGTTGAGACCCAGAATATTGTTGAACAGGAATTTCCCCCGCAGGACCGGCGATGTCCGATCGGGATAGGACGTCGTTGCTAACAGCGCGCCTTGCGCGAGCAATCCGCCGCGTTGATCGTGGTTCGACAGCGTTACGCGCCGGAAACGGCTGCCGTAAATTCCGGGAATCCCATAATGCCGCGCGAGCCGTTCGTTGACAAACGTATAGTCCGCGTTTAAAAGATCGGCCACGCTCCGGTCCTCGCGGATGGTGCTGGCGATGAACAGTTCAGTTTCGCGTTGAAATCCCTCGAGCAGACTCTCGTCGTAATTCGGATAACGCTGCGGATCGACGACGGTCTCCTCGACCCGCCGCAGATTCAGCCATTGCCCCGCAAAGGTCGTTACGAGCGAATCAATAGCGCGCGGATCCGCGAGCATCCGTCGCGTTTCTCGTTCGAGAGTTTGCGGGTTGCTGAGCTGTCCGCGTTCGGCAAGATCGAGCAACCGCTCGTCCGGGATGCTGCTCCACAGAAAGAACGACAATCTTGACGCAATCTCGAGATCGCTGAGACGATAGATGGCCTCGCTCTGTTTAGCGTCCCGATGGACGCGGAGCAAGAAATCCGGATCGACCAGAAGGCGCTCGAGCGCGAACTGAATGCCAGCGTCAAACGTTCCGCCGTCACGCCGTCCATTGTTGAAGAATTCCACCAGGGTTTGCGCGTCCTGCGGTGTCACGGGCCGGCGGTAAGCCAGGCGCGCTATTCGTGAAAGGATCCGGGTTGCGCACGCGCTCTCTTCGGCTGGCTGCTTCGGATAGCAGACGAAGATCGCGCGCCGGCTCGGCGTGTCTTTCGCGGTTCCCGTGGAGGTGAAAGGACCGCCGATAAGGACGGCGCCGACGTTGGCGTAGTCCATATAAACCTGATCGTCCGTAATGACGCGACCTCTCTGCAACGGTTGCGGCAGGCCTTCCGGCTCCCACAGTTCTCTCACGAAGTACACGCCCACCAGGTGCGGCCCGGCCTCGATGGGCACACGCACTTCGAGACCGGCGTCTCCTTCGATTTGCATGTATTTTTCCCAGGCGTCGTCTCCCGCAAATCCCGGCTCGCCGTCACCGGCATAGCTGGATGCGGCAGGCCGGCCTTTCGCTTCGCCGCCCACGGTGAAGCGCTTTAGAAGCGATCCATCAAGCCGCACGTCGAGTTGCTGATGCCAGCCCATCCCCTTGATGTAATCCTGATATTGACGCTGCAGGCGAACTTTGATCAGGTACTCGCCGTCAATCGGAAATTCATAGCGAACTGCGATTCCGCCGCGGGATCCGAACGGCAGGTCTTCACTTTGCCGCTCGTCCTGGAGGACGTGCAGCGGGATCTCGAATCGATCCATCTTAGGGCTGGTTGGAGGGAGTCCTGTTGCGAGCCGCGTCACCTGCCGCGCGACCGAGAGGTAACGCTCCAGATGCGCCGTGGAGATGGAGAGCGAGTCCGCAAAATTATCGAAGCTGCCGTCGGCCGTTTCGTCTCCCGGAAGCTGCGATCTCACATCGAGATCCACGGCGAGCAGGTCGCGAATCGCATTGCTGTACTCCGTGCGATTGAGGCGGTGAACAGCACCGATACGGCCAGGATTGGGACTTGCCGCCCAGGCGCGATCGATCTCATTTTCCAGCCAGGCTGCGACGGCGCGATACGTTGCCGTGTCCGGCCGCGGTCTTCCCGGCGGCGGCATGGAGCCGGCGCGCAGCTTTTCGATGACGCGTTCCCAGATTTCCGCATTCGCACTGGCGTGCATGACATCCAGTTTGTCGAGAGCAAGTCCGGCGGTGCGAAGCTTTTCGTTGTGGCAGGTGACGCAATACCGGTCAAGAACTGCGCTGGGCGCCGGATCCTTCTGCGGAGCGGCGGTTTCCACGCCCGAGATGCCGAGAATGATCGAGACAGCAACAACAACTGCAACGATCAGTGCCCGCCGCATTCGCGTCCTCCCAGAGAAAAGTGTAAAATCCTGCTTGTCCGACATTTTACCTGCAAAAAGCACAAACACACAAAGAAAGGGGTAGTGACTCAGTTTGAAAATTGCGGGGTTTCGCAACTGTAGCGGCGCTCTATGAAGACATTCATGAGCCGCGGCTCAAAGTGAACAATGAAAGTTCGCAACGGATCTAAAGGACTTACTGCGACACTTTCGTTACAGCTGTGAATGAATTGATGACACGCAACTCCCCTCCTAAGTTAGGAGGGGAGCCTGCGAGGACAAAGTCCGAGCAGGCGGGGTGGTTCCCCTGCCGTTACTGGCAGTTGAGGGAACCACCCCGCCCTCGCTTACGCTCGGGCACTCCAATTCATTCACAGCTCCTATGAGCGCCGACAGTGCAGCAGTTTAGACATCGCCGGCGGTCATAGACCGCCGCTACAGATGAAACTGAGTCACCACAAAGAAAGGGCGCTTATGACGATGCGAAATAAAGCGGTCTTAGCGGTATTCGGGATCTTATTGATAGCGGCAACACTTTCGGCACAGGCGGTTCAGCCTCCACCTGCTCCATGGCGAGGCGCCGGAGCGACGCCCTGCGTCGGATCTGACGGCGGCGTGATCAAATGCGCTCCGCCCGCCCAGGTGATCGCTGTTCGCGCAGGCCGATTGTTCGACAGCAAGAGCGGCCAGATGATGACGAAACAGGTCATTGTTCTTCAGGGCGAGCGAATCAGCGATGTGGGACCCGAGTCTCAAATCAAAGTTCCCGCCGGAGCTCAGGTAATTGATCTCAGTCAGGCCACAGTTCTGCCCGGTTTGATCGATGCGCATACGCATATGTTCAATACCCCCAGACGGGGCATGTCGCGCGAGACCTCCACTCTCATCGCTATTCACAACCTGCAGGCCGATCTGCGCGCTGGCTTCACCGCCGCGCGCGATATGAGTTCACACGGCAACGGCTACGCGGATGTGGACATCCGCAATGCGATTAACGAAGGCCGCATCGATGGTCCGAGATACCAGGTTTCAGGTCGCGGAATCGCTTGGGGCGGCGGACGGCAACCGGAATCGGAGGATCCCCTCGGCAACATCTTTGTGCGCACGGTTGACGAGGCACGAAAGGCAGTTCAAGAGCATATTCAACACGGCGTCGACTGGATCAAGCTTTTCCCCACCGGCGGTTATTCATTCACACCTACCGGCGATGCAAAGTTTGTACTGATGTACCCCAAGCCCGTACTAGAAGCGTTGATCGACGAAACCCACAAGCTCGGACACAAGGCCGGATGCCACGTTCTGGGCGGAGAAGGAAAACATAACGCCATCTTGGCGGGGTGCGACACGATCGAGCACGCCTATGACCTCAATCAAGAAGAGGCCAATATGATCGTCGAAAAGGGACTCTATTACGAGCCGACCTTCACCCGATATATCGAACCTTACATGGACGATGTCGATAACAAAAACACCGGTGGCAAGTACCGCATGATCCCCATTTTTGAAAGAGCAGTCACCATAGCAGGAAAGACGAAGGGTTTGAAAATGATGGTCGGCAGTGGTGTCGATGGCTCCACTTTTCCTCACGGCACGCAAGCGCTCGAATTCGAGTCCTTCGTCAAGCACGCTGGTATAGCGCCCGCTAAGGCCATTCAATCGGGCACCATTATTAATGCTGAGATTTTGGGCTGGGCCGATCGCATCGGTTCCGTCGAGAAAGGCAAATACGCGGACCTCGTCGCCGTTTCCGGCGATCCCTTGGCGGATATCACCGAACTTCAACGCGTGAAATTTGTGATGAAGGGCGGCAAGGTCATCCGGAACGAGACTTCGGCGGCGGCGCTGGTGAAATGAGTAGAGGACCTCGCCATGGATCGGAAGTTTGTGGTGATCGCCATTGTGGCGTGGGTTGCAATCCATTCCACATCAAGTGAACTGAGGGGACAGGCAACGAACGGGATCATTTCGGGGACGGTGACCTGAACGGTTGCACCGGGAACCGCCGCGCCTGACGCATCTACCGCGTACCCGACCTTCTGGTCGGCGAATACGAAGTCCAGGCGTCTTTGGCCGGCTTTCAAACTGTAGTTCAGCGTGGAATTCTTCAACCCGCCATACGTGCTCGGCACAGTGATCGCGCCGTCTTTTCCCTCGCCCTTCGGTTCATTGACGGCGCCCCTACCGTCGCAGACCAACGGGGTCAACTATGACACGCCGGCAACACCCTATCTGATGCAGTGGAACTCCAATGTGCAGCGGCAGGTCATGGAAGCCACGATCTTGACCGTCGGCTACGTCGGATCGCGAGGCGTCCATCTGTTTAACCAGCGTGACGGCTTTGCACAAAAAATACATCGTGGGCGCTCATAGAGCGCCCCTACAGTTGCGCACCCCAAGCTGTAGGGGCGGTCTATGACCGCCCAGGATTTTTTGTGCAAAGCCCAGCGTGACCAGAATCCCCCGATACCAGCGATTGGACCCATGGAGAGCGTATTTACGGCTCATTGGGACCCACCGGCGTAGTCGTTCCAAATCGGCGGCGGAACACCGCATTTGGTCCGTTGAACAGCGCCGAGCCGACGGCCAATTCTATCTACAATTCACTGGAGGCCAATTTTGAACCGCCGCTTCCAGAGAAACGTACAGGCGCAAGTGTCGTACACCTGGTCCCATTGTCTCGCGGCTCGCAGTCGTGGTCGAGTTGACGAATCCTCGCCGCTTGTAGATCATAATCGACCCACAAAACAAACCATCCGAAGCAAAAGGCTTTGATCCTTCCCTGATGTTCAGGAGTGCGCCCAAAGCGAATCTCGCGGCGTGCCACTCTTTGAGGCCGAACAAGAACGAGACGCGTTCGCGGTATACTGCGCGCCACGACGTTCAGTCGGAATTTAAGATGACGAACCCGTTTTTCGAGCATCCGATTTTGAATTCGCCCTATGAGCGTCCGCAGAGACATTGGGAACTGGACGATCAGGGACAACCGACACAGCGAATCATCGAAAACCGGCGAACGGCAGAGTTCATCACGCCGATCCCTAAACCGAAGAAACGGAAGGGTGCGGACCAGCGGCAGATTATCTTCAATGAGGGTAAGGGCCTTTCGACCGAGCAGCAACAGTACGATCCAACCCCAATCATCAATGAAGTGCGGCAGCGCCTGGGGGCCTGGCGTTCCCTGCCGAATCCGGCGGATTGGCAAGTCACACCCGAAACCATCCAGCTTCTCATGCATTGGCGTTTTCATAAATTTAGCGGCATTCGGCCGTTTTTTTGCCAACTAGAGGCGGTCGAAGCGGCCATATGGCTGACCGAAGTCGCGCCTCAAGGAAAGGCGGGAAAGGCGATCCTCGACCACCTGAAGAACGCGAACAACGACGCGAATCCGGAACTGATGCGTCTCGCGCTCAAGCTCGCCACTGGTGCCGGTAAGACGACAGTCATGGCCATGCTTATCGCGTGGCAGACGATGAACGCTGTCCGGCGCCCCGGCAGCTCGCGTTTCACGCGCGGTTTTCTTGTGGTGACGCCCGGGCTGACCATCAAGGATCGCCTGCGCGTGCTCCAGCCGAACGATCCCGATAGCTACTACGCCAGCCGGGAGTTGGTGCCCACGGATCTGCTGGAGGAATTGAACAAGGCGAAAATTGTTATCACGAACTACCACGCTTTCCGATTGCGCGAGCGGATGGAAGTATCGAAAGGCGGGCGTTCTCTGCTGCAAGGACGCGGCAAACCGCTCGACACTCTCGAGACTGAAGGACAAATGCTGCAGCGCGTCATGCCCGATCTGATGGGAATGAAGAACATTCTGGTGCTGAATGACGAAGCGCATCACTGCTATCGCGAAAAGGCAAAAGACGGTGAAGAGGAAGCATTGAAAGGCGACGACCGCAAAGAAGCCGAACGTAACAATGAAGCCGCACGCGTCTGGATTTCAGGCCTGGAAGCCGTGAATCGCAAGCTTCGACCTTTCCGCGACGCCATTCTTCCTGCGCGGCTCCGGCTACGCCGAAGGCACGCTCTTCCCGTGGACGATGAGCGACTTCTCGCTGATGGACGCCATCGAATGCGGTATCGTCAAGCTCCCCCGCGTGCCCGTCGCCGACAACATTCCCGGCCAGGACATGCCGATGTACCGCGATCTCTGGAGCCATATCCGGACGAAAATGCCTAAAAAGGGCCGCGGAAAGTCGAGCGATCTCGATCCGCTCAGCCTGCCGCCGCAGCTTCAGACGGCGCTCGAAGCGTTGTACGGCCACTACGCGAAAACGTTCGAGCTGTGGGAGAAAGAAAAAATTCGCGTTCCTCCCTGCTTCATTGTCGTTTGCAACAACACGTCGTCGTCGAAACTGGTTTATGACTTCGTCTCCGGTTTTCAGCGGCAGAACGAAGACGGCTCCGCGACATTCCAACAGGGCAGGTTGCCTCTCTTCCGCAATTTTGATGATTACGGCAATCCGCTCCCGCGTCCGAACACGATCCTTATCGACAGCGAAGAGCTCGAAGCCGGCGAAGCTCTCGACGAAAATTTTCGCCGCATGGCAGATGACGAGATCGCGCGCTTCCGCCGCGAGCGGATCGAGCGCAGCGGCGATGCGCGGCAGGGCGAGAACATCACCGATCAGGAATTGCTTCGCGAGGTGATGAACACGGTCGGCAAGTACGGACAGTTGGGCGGGAACATTCGCTGCGTCGTCTCCGTTTCCATGTTGACCGAAGGCTGGGACGCAAACACGGTGACGCACGTCCTCG
>QHWY01000015.1:0-23660 GCA_003223875.1 Acidobacteriota bacterium
GGGTAACCAGGCGAGTTGGAGACGAGCGAATGATCTTGTAGTAACGCACATTCCCCTCCTCGCAGAGCAGGGGTGGCGCGACAGCCAGCAGGCTGGCGCGCCGGGCGCGAAGCGCGAGCCCGATAGGGCGAAGCCTCAATTAGTGGTCAGTTCGGCGAAACACTTCGGCCGGTCTTCTCTTGAGGCTTCGCCCTGTCGGGCTCGCGCTTGGCGCCCTCCTCTGCGAGGAGGGGAATTCCCTACTTCCCAATCACGTGGGGTGTGTCCTTTTCATTTTCCTGGCAGTAGTACTCGAGGAGATCTGTATCCGCCACGAGCATCTGGCGTAGCTTGACAGTCCAGGGTCTGGTGTAAGCCTTCGGGTCGTCGATGCTGATCTCGATTTCGAGATTTCCTAGATTAAGACGTCGGAAGCGCTCGGTCATTTTGCCTGCTTCGGTTATGGGATTGCCCTTCCGGTCCAGCCATATTAGACCGCCGCTACAGTCGCCATGCTCTACTTTTTGTGCAAAGCCGTTCAGGTAGAAGGACGAAGACGTTACGTGAGCGGATAGCAGCGGGTTGCGGTCTCGGACCGTTGGCCCGCTTTGGGGGGTTAGGCGCGGTTTTCTTTGCTGGCTTCGTCGCCTTTTATCGATTTCTTGAAATTCTTGATGCCTTCACCGATACCTTTTCCCATCTCCGGCAGTTTCCTACCGCCGAACAAGAAAAGAATAATGATGGCAATAATCAAAAGCTCCGGCACACCTAACCTAAACATTAAGCCTCCTCAGTTGGCAAGCACCAGCGGCCAGTATAACAGATGCCCTCAGTTCGTCCACGTGTAATCCCACAGGTAGCGGTGGCGGCGACTCATAGGGACCTCGGGAATAACAATGCGAAAACGGCCTTTATATTCGGCCGCCATCAACGCGAACACCCGGCCATCCGGTTCACGATAAACCAGATAGTAGATATCGCGGCTCTTCCCCTCATACCTTCGCTGATCGAGGATGCGGCCTCGTTGGAACCGTTCCGACAGTAAATTCCGCAGCTCCGTGTCTGTCGGTTCGCGAAGTTTACCTTCCTCAATGTCCTTACTGACGATCACGTCCGCTCGGAGCGCCTCTCGGTCCTGTTTTTCCATGTCCGCCATGAAATGCGCTGCCGCCTTTAGCGGCGGGCTGTAGACGAAGTAGTAGTAGTAGCCCAAGGCGGACGACCCGGCCACGAACATGCCGATAAAAAATAAAACCGAAAGGCGGGCCGGGAGTTTCATCGAATGACGGCTCGGGTTTGCTGCCGGGTTTCCTGGATTTTCTTGTCGTATTCAGAAAAGCCGCGCCGGCCCATCATCGCGAAGGTGAGTTTTTTACCATACTCCACGCCGGGTTGGTCGAACGCATCGATATCGTAGAACTCCCCGGCATAGGCGGTGAAATATTGCGAAAACATAATCAGGTGACCCAAAGATTCTTCATTAATTCTTTCAACAGTCACTGTTGCATTCGGGCGGCCGGCTTCGGTGAGTGCAATCTCGGTGGCGGCTTTTTCCGCCCGGAATAAATCCGCAAACGTTTTGTGTTCCAAGTATCCCATCGACTCGAATTGCGAGAACGGGTGGTCGATCGGAAGCGTTGTCCGAAATTCTTTCACATCCCAAAACAGGAATGCCTTGTCGTTCGGTCCCTCAATGAAGAGCTGGAGCTGAGAATGTTGATCGGTCACGCCAAGCGCCGCCGTGGGCGTTTGTCCGTAATAGACTTCATTACCGCGACGGTCGATTTTCTTGCCCAGGCTTTCTCCCCAAAGCTGCTTGAACCAGAAGGCGAACTTCCAGAGCGGCTGCGAGTACGGAAATAACACCAGGATCCGTTTGCCGCGCTCACGCTCGAGCACAAACTGAATGAAGGCGGCCGCCAGTGCCGGATTCTCGAAGAAGCCGCGGCGCGCCTGCAACGCGCCCTTGCGCGCGCCTTCCATCAGCGCTTCGATGTTAAAACCGAGAAGGGCAGCGGGCAAAGTTCCAACGGGCGTAAGGACGCTGAAACGGCCGCCAACGTTAGGCGGGATCTCAAACGCCGGATAATTTTCCTGGCGGGCGATGGCCAGCAGATCGCCTTTCGCGGGATCGGTCGTGATGACAAATCGCTCTCGAGCTTTCGACCCACCCAAGACATCGATCATCCATTTTCGAACCACAGCGAATGTGGCCATCGTTTCCGCGGTCACGCCCGATTTCGCGATCACGTTGACGATCGTGTCTTGCGGTGAAATCGCATCCAAAGAATCGCGAATGAAATCGGGATCGATGTTGTCCAGAACGATAAGACGTTTGCCGGAGTGCGGCCGGTTCAGACTCGCCTCCAGCGCTGCCGGACCAAGGGCCGAGCCGCCTATGCCTAATAAAAGAACATTTGGGTAAGCGTGGGATCGCGCGAAATCAGTAACCGTCTTTACGGCGTTTTGATCGGCGGGCAGGTCGCCAAAGCCGAGTTTGCCTGAAGTGTGCGCCTGATGAATTGCTTCGACGACGTGCTTCGATGAATCTGCCGCCTTCTGGAAAGCGATCTTCGGAATCCCGTGGTTATGAACCGTTTGCTCCAGGACGTTCGTGTAATCGAGTTCGAGCATGATTAATAGTTAGGAGTTTAACCAATTCTTTGGCTCAACTTTGATCGATTTGAATTCCAGCAGCCGAACGAGGCCGGCCTTGGCGCGCCGGGGTTTCGTGACGTGTTTTCTTTTGGTGTAATGTACTTCCACCTTCGAGGCATTTCGTGCTTGTGAAAAATATGCAGCCAGCTGTGCCGCCTTCAGCAGAATAGCTTCTTCCAGCTCTCCATCCTTACCGGGATTCCGCACAACGACATGCGAGCCGCTGTAATCGGCGACGTGAAACCAGAAATCTTCGGGAGCGGCGACTTCAAACGTCAACTCGTCGTTTTCTCTCGCGCCCTTCCCAATCAGAACTTCTCGTCCGTCGATTTTCAGCGCGCGAAACCTTCTACCCCCTCCCCCTGGGAGAGGGCGCCCGCCCGCGAAGAGCGAGCCCGCCAGGGCGAAGCCTAAAGAATCGGCGGCCGGGTGAAGGTCTCGCTCAGGCCGCGCAATCTTACTGGCTATGGCGAGCCACGTGTCCCAATCCTTGATGGCGTGTAACCTTCGACTCTGTTCTTCCAGCAAGGCCATTCGATGCCGGATTTGATCCAGTTGCTGCGCGACGATTGTCTTTCCTCTTCCCGCCTTCTGGTGTCGCTTGAACATCCTCTCGATGTTCTCCCTCAGGCTAATGGCCGGATCGAGCTGCACGTCCACGGTTTTGGGCTTTTCTCCAAAGTAATCCGTGACCTTGACGGCATCGTAATGCTCATCCATTTTGTTTCCGCTCGAAGTCAGCATTTGCGCGGTCTTCTGCAGTCCTGCCGCTTCTTCGTATTTCTTCTGCTCGCGTACGAGCCGCTTCTCACGGTCTGCGAGACGTTTGGTCACGTGACGCATGTCGCGCAACACGGGCAGCTTTGCTTGTTCGAGCAGCGTTCGGTTTTCCAGCTCGTCGAAATAAAATTTAGCCGCTTCTAAAATATTCGCGAATACGCGCGAACTTTGGGTACGGCCTAACGATTCCAGCTCAATAGGACTCAAAATCGCCCTATGCAAGCGCCGCAGATCGTTCTGTTCGAGGATGTGTCCGAGCGGCAACTCCGTGTAAAGCCATGCGGCGCGCGATGGTGCTCGCGCTTGATCGAGCATTGCTCGGAGAAGATCGATGATCGGCCTGCCGGTTTTTCGTTGCCGATAGATTAGCTCTCCGGCAAATACGGGACCGAGTCCGGCAACCTTCGCCACCACCGACTCCGCGGATGAGTCATTGAGTTCCCGGCCACCGGATTCCAAGACTTGCTGCAGATCCGCCTTCTCGCCGGACTTGGGATAAGAATATTTCTCATACTCGCCAATTCCATGCTGCGGCGTGATCGGCAGGAACGATGAAAGGATCCGGTGCTCGGAATCGAGAAGAATAATGTTGGGCGCGTTCGGAAGAAGCTCGATAACGAGCGACATCGTTTCCAACTCTTTGCTCGGAACAGCGGTCTTGAACACCAGTTCGACAATCCGTTCCGAGAGGGGCTTATTTAGGCTCACGAGTTCGGCGGAGGTCAGATGTTTCCGAAGAACCATCAGGAAGTCGAAGCTCGGACTTTCGATTGGGACGCGCGTCTCCGAGGCAAACAGTGCGGGGGCCTGCGGGTCGGCAATAACCTTGAGCGCAGGAAGCTTGACGGATCTCGTCTGGAAAATAAACCCGTTTCGCTGATGCTGAATGACCCGCCGGATGGCAAGTTCATTCATCGTTGGACGAAGATTTTCCACGATCGCGATCAGCGCGAAGTTCTCCATGTCCCTATTGTACGGCGGATTTAGATCGTTCTATTGAAAGTCGCAGGTTGGAAATTGTTGGATTTCTTTATCGATTTGCAATGAAGCAACTTCTAATCTTGGAATCTTAAATGATTCAGATCTTCTTAATGTAGGTGCCGGAAACCTTATCTGCCCACGTGAGATGTTCGGGGTCGATCAACATCCAAATGAAGCCGAGCAGGAGCGGAAGAATCGAAATCAGATATCCGAATCCGCGCAAACATGCGAGCTTCGGATCCAACGGCACGGCCTCGGTCGTCGACACGATGAGCCTGCGATACTTCATGCCTGGCGTTTGGCTCGCGCTTAGCATGAACAGAAAAAAATAGATCGTCACCAGAGCAAAGTAGGATACTGCGTATACCCCCAAAACACGCCGGTCCAGCGTGAAATTCTCAGGCATTTCGAGATATGTGGTGACGACGAAGATCGCAAAGACTGCGGCGACGATCGCAAGGTCGATAAATCCCGCGGCAATCCGCGGCGCCAGCAATTGACGTTGGTATTCGGGAAGCGTGAACGGGGGTGAGTGTTCCGCTTCCTCAAAGTCCAACTCCGGCTGGTATTCCTGGATCGCGATAACGGTTCTCTTTTTCAAAATTCCTCCCCTCGCAGAGGAGGGGTGGCGCAAAGCGCCGGGGTGGTCAGTTCGGCAGACATTTCGCCGGTCTTTTACCGGGGCTTCGCCCTATCGGGCTCGCGCCTCCGGCGCGGCGCATCTTCTCTTGAGGCTTCGCCCTGTCGGGCTCGCGCTTCGCGCCCTCCTCTGCGAGGAGGGGAATATAACGCTTCACAACCACCCTCCGTGCCGGCCGTGGCATACTCACGCTGTGATTCAGTTCGCGTTAAGTATTTTCCTGGTCTTGTGGACACAACAGGACCAAATCGAGATCACGGCAGCCGGTCCGCAAGGTTGGGAAGAGCGCATTTATCACGCGAAGGACAATGTGATCGTGACATACCGCGATATGCGGCTCGCGGCCGATGAAGTAATTTACGATGACAACACCAAAATTCTGACTGCAGACGGCCACCTGAAATTCAGTCGCGGCGAAGAACAAATCGAAGCCGGCCATACCAGCCTGAACGTCGAAACCAACGCCGGCGATTTTTCGGACGTCCGCGGCCAGGCGGGCCCGGGTTTTTTCATTACGGCTCAGCAAGCGCACCGGACAGAAGAGGGTCAATACCAGCTCAGGAATGCGACGGTCACCACCTGCGACGGCCCTCGGCCCGGCTGGATGCTCATGCTCGCGAGAGCTGTCATCGATCCGAATAGACGAATCGTTGCGAGGGGCTCCACGTTCCGATTAGAAAACGTGCCGTTGTTCTACATGCCTTACATCACCATTCCCAGCGAAGACCGGCCGCGGCAGACAGGCTTCATGACTCCTTCGACATCAACATCCACGACAAAAGGGCGGAGCCTTCGAGAATCCTTCTACTGGGCGATCAATCGCAGTGCCGACGCCACATTTACAGGCGAGTACTTCACCAAACGCGGGCCGGCGGGCGCTGTCGATTTTCGCGCGGTACCCGACGCGAATTCCAGAATCGATGTATCGTCGTTATTTGCTCACGATCGCCTCGGACAGGGCGGAAAAAGCGCACGCATCTTAACCTTCGGTGATCTCGGTTATGGCTTTCGCGGGGCCGCGAACATGGACCTGGTCAGTTCGTTCGTGTTCCGCCAGGTTTACGAGAATGGTTTCAACGTTATCACCTCTCCACTCCAACAATCTCTGGCGTTCGCCAGCCGCAACCGGCCTGAGGCGAGTGTGAACTTCCTTTACGAACGTAATGGAGTATTTTTTTCGGGTCCGAATCAGTCGACAGTGATATTGAGGAAATTTCCCACACTGGAAATTTCGGTTCCTGAGAAGATGTTTGGTGCACTTCCGTTGTACTTCAGTACCGAGACCAGTCTTTCAGGTGTGGCACGCCGGGATCCGTCCATAACTACCCCCACTTTCACGGAGCGATTCGACATGCATCCGGCTGTCGAGCTTCCCATTTTGCGATCCTCAGTGGTTGATTGGAGCCAGCGTGTCGGCTTTCGCGAAACGTTTTACACACATTCGCGCGAATCAGAGTTCGTCCTGGGCGACGCGCTGAATCGCGCTTCATTTGACTACACTTCCAATTTCGTAGGTCCGCAACTGGAGCGGGATTTTGGCAGTTGGCGCCATGTGGTGGAGCCCAGCATCGACTACCGATACATTAGCGGCGCGGATCGATTTCGGAGAACGCTCGTGATCGACGACATCGATCTGTTTACCAACACCAATGAAGTCGAGTACGCGATCACCAACCGGTTTTTCACGAATCGAGAAATCTTTTCCTGGCGGATGGCTCAAAAGTATTTTTTCGACCCGACATTCGGCGGCGCGATTGTCCCCGGAACCCGAAATGTTTTTGCTCCTCTGCTCGACATTTCGGGATTCGCGTTTGCCGATGGATACCGCCGATTTTCGCCTGTGGTTTCAACGATGCGTTTTTCGACCACTCCTTCGACATCTACCGACATACAGATGGATTACGATACGCGCGACCATCTATTCCGGAGCGCCGGAATCATTGGTAATGTGAACCGTGGGCAATTTGTCGGCGGCATTTCTTATTTCTTCACGCGGCGGAGTGTCATTGAGATTCCTAACAACCAATTACGGGCGATCATCACGTACGGCAATTCGGCGAAACCCGGATTCAGCACGGCTTTCTCGGTTGCCTATGATGTCCAACATGCGGTTTTCCAAAGCTCGACCGTCG
Organism: Acidobacteriota bacterium; assembly: GCA_003223875.1. Lineage (GTDB taxonomy): Bacteria > Acidobacteriota > Terriglobia > 20CM-2-55-15 > 20CM-2-55-15 > 20CM-2-55-15. Next base: position 7,171 of record QHWY01000015.1, read on the forward strand.
AGATTGGCTATAATGCGCACTGCTACGGTTTGAATTTTGAGTTGAGCCAATTCCATATTGGTAATGCCCGCGTCGAGAGCCGCTTCAGGTTTTCGTTTTCGTTGAAGAATGTAGGCTCTATAGGTACGCTCAGACCGCGAGAGAGATTGTTCTAGGCCAAACTTAAAGATGTCATTTCCAACACATCGCATGCGCCGGCTTCGGCGAAATCAACGGTTTCGGAATCTGGTTCGGGAAACGCGGCTGTCTCCGGAATCGATGATCTATCCGATTTTTGTCTGCCCCGGCGAAAAGATTCGCCATGAGGTCGGCTCAATGCCGGGCCAATACAATTTGTCTATCGACAACGCGGTGAAAACGGCGCGCGACGCGGAAAAGGCCGGCATCGCGGGAATCCTTTTGTTTGGCCTACCGCCACAAAAAGACGATGCCGGTTCCGACGCATACGACGACAACGGCATCGTTCAGCAGGCGCTCCGCGCAATTCGAGAAAATGTTCGCGATCTGCTCCTGATTACGGACGTGTGTTTGTGCGAGTACACATCGCACGGTCATTGCGGCGTTATCAAGCACAACGATGTGCAGAATGATCCCACGCTCAAGCTTTTGGCGGATTCGGCGGTCACCCATGTGCGGGCCGGCGCTGATATGGTCGCTCCTTCCGACATGATGGATGGCCGTGTTGCGGCGATTCGGCAGGCCTTGGATGCGGAAGGTTTCACGAACGCGCCCATCATGGCCTATTCCGCAAAGTATGCGTCGGGTTTCTATGGGCCGTTTAGAGAAGCCGCCGATTCGACGCCGAAATTCGGCGACCGGAAGAGCTACCAAATGGATCCTCCAAATGCGCGCGAAGCGCTGCGTGAAATTGCTCTCGATATTCAGGAGGGCGCGGACATTGTCATGGTCAAGCCGGCGCTCGCCTACCTCGACATCATCGCTCGTGCTCGCCAACAATTTGACGTGCCTATCGCGGCTTATCAGGTCAGCGGCGAATATGCCATGATCGAAGCCGCTGCACGCGCCGGATGGATCGAACGGGAGCGAATCATTTTGGAAACGACGACCGCCATCAAACGTGCGGGCGCGGATATTCTGATCACATACTACGCGCTGGAACTGGCGAAGATGTTATGAACAGGTCGGAGCAACTTTTCAGGCGTGCTCAGGAAATCATTCCAGGCGGCGTCAATTCTCCGGTGCGCGCATTTCGCGCGGTAGGCGGGCACCCGCTTTTCATTCAGCGCGGCGAAGGCTCGCATATCTGGGACGTCGATGGGAGAGAGTACATCGACTACGTTGGTTCGTGGGGTCCGCTCATTTTTGGACATCGGCCTCCCGAAGTTCTGAGGGCCTTGCAGCAAATCCTCGAGATCGGCACTTCATTCGGCGCGCCGACAGAACGTGAGGTCGATCTCGCGGAGTTCATTGCGAAGTTTTTTCCTTCCGTTGAGAAAGTCCGTCTAGTCAACTCTGGAACCGAAGCGACAATGAGCGCCATCCGGCTGGCGCGCGGATTCACCGGCCGGGAACGGATCGTCAAATTCGATGGCTGTTATCACGGCCACGGCGATAGCCTTCTGGTGAAGGCAGGATCCGGCGTCGCAACGCTGGGTTTGCCCGACAGTCCTGGAGTGCCGCAGAATCTTGCGGGATTGACGACCGTGCTTCCTTTCAATAACCCGAGTGCCTTGAAATCCGAATTCGACCGGCATGGGAAAGACATCGCCTGTGTCATCGTTGAGCCGGTCGCAGGCAACATGGGATGTGTTCCACCTCGAGCCGGTTATCTGGAGCTTTTACGCGATCTGACCCAACGTTCGGGGTCGATCTTGATTTTCGATGAAGTCATGACAGGCTTCCGCGTCGCGCGCGGCGGCGCCCAGCAGGTTTATGGAATCGAGCCCGATCTCACCACCCTCGGCAAGATCATCGGAGGTGGTCTTCCGGTGGGCGCCTATGGAGGCCGGGCTGAGATCATGGACTATGTGGCGCCGGCCGGGCCGGTCTATCAAGCAGGAACGTTGTCGGGCAATCCTCTGGCTGTGGCTGCAGGTCTGGCTACCCTGCGCCGGCTGGATGAAGCCGCCCCTTACAACAATCTGGAAACGTTGGGTTCGCGTCTGGAACGCGGACTGATCGAAGCGGCTTCGAAGGCCGGTGTTCCGGTGCGCGTGAATCGTGTCGGATCGATGTTTACGGTATTCTTCACAAATCAGGATGTGATGGACTTCGAATCGGCCAAAACTTCCGACACGCAGCGATTCAACCGCTTTTTCCATATGATGCTTGACGAAGGTGCCTATTTGCCTCCGTCACAATTCGAGGCCGCATTTATCTCCGCAGCCCATACCAATTCCGACATCGAGCGAACAATCGAAGCCGCTTCGAAAGCTTTAAGGAAAGTATGAGCGCGGCAACAGCTTCATACGGTTCCTGGAAATCGCCAATCACCAGCGCCCTGCTAACCTCCGCCGGTATTGGCTTTAGCGAACTCCAGTTTTCGAACGGCGAATTGTACTGGCTCGAGAGCCGTCCCGATGAAGCCGGCCGCGTCGCCATCGTCCGCTCGTCTTCGGACGGAAAAATAACGGACGCGATCCCTCCGGCACTCAATGCCCGCACACGAGTGCACGAATACGGCGGCGGCGCCTACTGCGTTCACGGCCACACGATCTTCTTTTCGAATTTCAAAGATCAGCGTCTGTACCGGCAGGAACCGAACGAGCAACCGCAAGCAATCACAGAACAGCCCGCGGTAGCGGGAAGCTTGCGTTACGCTGACGGCCGAGTCACGCCTGATGGAAACTGGATCATCTGTGTGCGAGAACGCCACGAGGCAGGACGCGAGGCGATTAACGAGATCGTCAGCGTGCCGGTCAATGGTACCAACGGTGCCAGAGTCATCGTCGAAGGTTATGACTTCTACTCGTTTCCGCGAATCAGTCCCGACGGCAGGTACCTCGCATGGACCTGCTGGCGTCATCCCCAGATGCCCTGGGACGGAACCGAATTGTGGATTGGCGAGCTGGCAAGCGATGGCTCGGTAGCAAAGCCACGGCATATCGCCGGCTCTTCAAACGAATCCGTTTTTCAGCCCGAGTGGTCACCCGATGGCACGCTGTACTTTATATCCGATCGAACCGGCTGGTGGAATCTCTACGCCGAACGAGCAAAGAAGATTGTTTCGGTTTTCGAGATCCATGCCGAAATTGGTGTGCCGCAATGGCTATTTGGATACTCGCGTTACACGTTTCTTTCGAACTCTCGCATGGCTTGTCTGTATGACAAGAACGGATTGGAACATCTGGCCATTATCGATTTGCGATCCAACAAGAAAGAAATCTTGCCGGTTCCGTATACCGTCTTCGGAAGTATTGCATCCGATGCGCAAGACACACTGTTTGTAGCAGCCGCTTCTCCTATGAAAGCCGCAGAAGTGGCCGCGCTCGAGATTTCTGGCAGCAAGCTTGGAGTTTTGAGGCGAAGTCTTAATGTCGAGATCGATCCGGGCTATTTTTCGCAGCCGGAGCCGATTGAATTTCCCACGTCGGGCGGCCTGAAAGCGTATGCCCTGTTTTATGCGCCCAAAAACAAGGACTTCGTTGCGCCTCCTGCCGAACGGCCGCCGCTTCTGGTGATCAGTCATGGCGGCCCGACGAGCGCGACCACGTCGGCTCTGCGCTTAGCGGTTCAATATTGGACGACTCGCGGAATAGCCGTTGTCGATGTCAATTACGGTGGCAGCTCAGGGTATGGACGCGCATATCGTGAACGGTTGAGAGGCCAGTGGGGAATCGTCGACGTCGAGGATTGTATCAACGCGGCGCGATACCTTGAAAAGCGCGGTGACGTCGATGGAAAGCGGATGGCCATCCGCGGTGGAAGTGCGGGCGGATATACAACCCTCTGCGCTCTGATCTTCCATAACGTCTTCGCCGCCGGCGCGAGTTATTACGGGGTTGCAGATCTGGAAACCCTCGCCCGCGACACTCACAAGTTCGAGTCGCGCTATGAGGACGGTCTGGTTGGTCCCTACCCAGCTTCGGCCGAACTCTACCGCCGTCGATCGCCTGTACACTATGCGGACCGGTTGTCGTGCCCAGTAATCCTGCTTCAGGGGCTGGAAGATAAAGTGGTGCCTCCGTCGCAGGCTGAAATCATGATAAAAGCATTGCGTGCGAAGCGCCTACCCTTCGCTTACGTGGTTTTTCCTTCAGAAGGTCATGGGTTTCGTGAAGCCGCAAACATCCGGCGTTCGATCGAGGCCGAGCTGTACTTCTATTCCCGTATCTTCGGCTTCACGCTTTCGGATCAAGTCGAACCAATTGAGATAGAAAACTTACATGGGAAATAGCCACAAAAAGTTACAAAAGTCACAGAAGTTTTTCTGAAATTTGTGCTCATGATGACGGACGAAATCGCCGCGATCGACGCTTTGTGGCGCATTTTTTCGATTCTACTGTAGCGGCAACTCCCTTCCTAACTTAACTTGAGGGTGTTGCAAAACGGAATAGCGGGTTCGGTTCTTACTGTAGCGGCGCTCTATGAGCGCCGGTTTTTCGCAGAATCAACGAAGTACCGGCGGTCATAGACCGCCGGTACAGCAGACGAAAACCGCTTTGCGGCAGTTTTGCAACACCCTCAAGTCAGCAGGGGAGTTGCCGCTACAGTTTGCCTATCTGGCAGGAATTGCCGCATTAACTGAAATCCCGAACCGCCGTTTCTATTACGAACGGTTGCTTCAGGAGATCGCCCGGGCGCGCCGAAGCAGTAGTCCTCTGACTCTCGCACTGGTCGACCTGGACCGATTCAAGCAAATTAACGACGACGTTGGCCGCCGCGGAGGCGATCAAGTTCTCAAATTTTTCTCACAGTTCATTCGTGTGAATCTGCGGCAAGAAGACATCGTTTGCCGGATCGGGGGCGATGAGTTCGCCATCATCCTTCCCGACACGAATGTCGATAATGCAGCAGCGTTTTTCGAGATTCGAAGCAAACTCAATCAGGTCGAGATTTCAATCGACAGGCGTTCCAGCCGGAGGCTTTCATTTAGCTGCGGTCTTGCCGTGTTCAGAAGTGAATACCTGCCGGAAGATTTAATCGAGGAAGCGGATCATTCCCTCTACTCAGCCAAGGCGGGGGGCAGAAACCGCGTCGTAAGCGCTCGTACGGCTCCGTCTCTCGTGAGCCAATCCGTTCACTAATTACTTCACCAACAGGATTTGTCCTGCGTAGATAACTGAATTGCGCAGATTATTGCTGTCCATCAACTCGCGGACCGTGAGGCCGAATCTCTGAGCGATGTCGGTAAGCGTGTCGCCTTTGCGGACTTTATATCGATCGGAGGCCGTAGCCTTGGCCGTTTGGACGCGTCCCTTGGCGCTGGTTTTTGCGGCAACCCGGGTTAGGACGGGCGCGACACTTCGTTTCCCCGGAGGTTGCTCCAAAGCAAGTTGGCCAAAGTATTGTTCGGAGTTGTTATACACCTCGACGGCCGCCAGGAATTCGCAATAGAAGTTCATCGAGGCGTAGCCGAACTGCGGTCCCCGATACTGCTCGATGATGTTCGTGATCTCCGGTCCGGCTTCGCTTTGAGCCCGCAGCATGCCGGCGCGCCCGTGGTTATACGCCGTAATGGCTAGCGGCCAGGAGCCCAGAGCATTGTAGTTATCGTGCAACAGCCGCGCGGCTGCCCGAGTTGCCCTTGCAGGATCGAGCCGTTCATCGAGCTTGCGATTCACGTTGAGGTAAAGCCTTCCGGTTCCGCGCGTGAACTGCCAAATGCCGGCCGCGCCCGCATTGGACCGAGCTCGATTCTCGAATGATGATTCGACCAGCGGTAACAAAGCGATCTCCGCCGGTACACCCTGTTTCTCGAAAATTTCCTGAAAAACTTCAGCGTAACGGCCGGATCGAATGATGCCTTGACGGAATCGCTCTTTAACTCCGACTTGCGTATGCACATTGTCGCGCAACTCGGCGATCGATACCGCGGTTAGCGGGACACCTTCGGCTAAAATCGCGCTGTGAATTTGCTGCGCTGGTACGCTGAGATTCTCTGGGGTTTCGAGATTGTCGCGGATTTCGTCCAGGGCTTGCCGAACGGCGGCAATTTTTTCAGCTTGATCGGCTCGTGTAGCAACGTCATAGATGAGGTTGACGCGCATGCGGTCATGGATGATGACGTCATCTTCACCGAATTGCGTAAATGCTTTTTTCCAAAACTCGATACGGCTTTCCAGACCCTGAGTGGGTAGATCCGATGGTCCGGCGAAGGCCGGAGCGGCGGTCGCCAAGACCGCTGCTACGATTACTCGGGTAACACTCAACCTCATTATTCTTTCCACGCCTCCATGACGCGCACATCTTATCATAGGGACATTTTTCGCAATACTGCTTGAGCTGCGATCAGCAGCGGATCCCAAAGGTTTCCATAAGGTGGGGAATAGGCCAGATCGAGCTGGACCAGTTCCTCCACCCTCATGCCCGATGTAATGGCTGCGCATGCCACGTCAATACGCTTCGAGGCATCGCCGTATCCGGCGACCTGGGCGCCGATGAGCCGACGGCTTTCGCGCTCGGCAATAAGTTTGACCCAAAGTTTGCGGGCCGTTGGGTAATAAGCCGCACGGTCCCAAGCTTCGATGCGAGCCGAAACCGCCGGCATACTTTCGGCGGCCGCGTCCTCAGAACATAGGCCGGTTCGCGCCACAGCCAGATCAAAAACTTTCAAAACAGTCGTGCCGAGCGCGCCGTGAAACTTCGTACGGCGCGCCGCCATATTATCACCGGCGACGCGCCCCTGTTTTGCCGCGACAGTTCCGATGTAGTGCAGCACGGGCCGCTTGCGAACAGCGCAAAAGGTCTCGGCGCAGTTGCCGGCCGCAAAGATACTTGGCACGTTCGTTTCCATATAGGTATTAACCGAAATGCCGCCGGTAAGGCCTATTTGAACGCCCGCTTCGCGCGCCAATTCCACATTCGGTACAACACCTGTGTCGAGCAGTGCCACGTCCGCCGGGTCGATTCCCAATCCACTGGCCGTTTTGACGCCAACCACGCGGTCGTCGGAGCCGACAAGCGCGAGCACCTTCGCGCTAACGGAAAGACGGATGCCGAATCGTTGAAGTTCGTATTCGACGATCTGCGCCATGTCACCATCCAGCCCGGGTAGGACATGCGGCTCACGCTCGTATAAATGAACGGTTTTCCCGAGCGTTTTCAAGCATTCCACCATCTCGAGTCCGACATAGCCGGCGCCGATAACGGCGACTCGAGTGGAATTCTGAAGAGCTTCATTGAGCTGGAGCGCATCCTGAAGATCAACGATCGTGAAAACGTTTTTGAAGTCGGTCCCCGGAATACCGGGGAGCTTCGATCGCACGCCTGTCGCTATAAGCAGCCGCTCATAGGAAAACTCCGCATGTTCGCCGGTGTCGGTCCGCGTGGCCATCACTCGCTTTCGCGAAGGTGAGATTTCATCGACACGCGTGTAGTTATGAACCTTGATGCCTCGTTCTCTTTCGAACGACTCGGGCGTGTACGCGACGAGGTCGGCAGCGCTGACCATCTTTGCCAGATAATAGGGAATGCCGCAGGTGCTGTAGGAAATGTGAGGACCTTTTTCCAGTACGGTAACGTTTAGCAGCGGATCGATGCGCTTGGCTCGCGATGCAGCCGTTAATCCCGCTGCATTGCCACCGATAATAACGATCTGCCCCATGGATTTTGGATCTAAAGGTACTGCTCTCGGGCTTTGATCCACGAATTCGGATCCGTTTCGCCGGCTCGCTCGATGAGCAAATAGTCGTCTTCGAGGTCACTGACGCGCGTTCGCTCAAGCCCGGATGCTTGGACCATCTCATCGATTTCTGCGCGCGTGAATGCGGCCCGCATCGCGGTTTCGATGTGCTGCCGCATACGGCTGCCGTAGCGCGCCGAACATTCTGCGATTCGGCGGCGCATTTCGAATCGCCTTGGTCGTTTAAAATCGCGGATCAGCAGGGCGCCCTTCGGCTTCAACACTCTGCTGATTTGGGCAAGAACCGAGACAGGATCATTAAAGACGTGCAGCGCCGCGTCCGAGATGACGAGATCGAAATATGCCGTCTTGAAGCGCATTCGTCTTGCGTCGCCGACCTGAAAGAAAGCGCGCTCACCGAGGCCCCATGCTGTGGCCGTTTCCCGTGCACGTTCGATCATGATTCCGGATGTGTCCATCCCGATCGCGTAAAAGTTTTCATTCTGCCACAGGATTTTCAGAGGAATCAGCCCAACACGGGTACCGACATCAAGAATCATTCCCCCTTCAACACCTAAGGCAAGGGCGCGCCGGACGAAGTCATCCTCGATCTTCGTAGGGTACTCGAGCGCCCTGGAATCGATGAACGTATCGATCTCGTCAGGTTTTTCTAATTCGGGAGATTCGACGCGTGTGGGATGGGTCAGACGAGAGAGCACACTCATCGAAGCAGGCGATCGACTTCTTCCATGAGCATGTTGTTTTCAATCATGTACTTTCCTTCTTTCCAGAATGCCACGAGATTGAAGTACAGCGAGACCGCCGCCAAGCCTGCGTGGAGCAGTGGCGGCGTCCAAGACACGCGGGTGTGCACTCCTCCACCGATAATCATTGTGGCCATCGTGAAAAGCATCGCCCACAGCGCCGGTGGAAAAACCTTGGTTTTGAAAACTCTCGTGCGCTGGACCAGATCGCCTCCATGAGGCAGACCCGCCACCAGATCTTTGACTTGTTTTCCCGTGCCGATGAAGTAGAACATCGTCATGCTTTGAGTCAGTGTTACCAGAAAAGTTGTGAAAAGTCCCAAAAGGACGTGCTGTGAAAGGCCGGTCCGCGCTGCCATCGTGAAACCCATGACGAATGTCGAGATGAAACAGATGATGGAGATCAATGCCGACGTAAGCAGCGCCAAGACCATAGGGGATTCTACCGTAACGTTCACTTGTTGTGGTCATCATGCGCTTGTGCTATTACAGCTACGTGCGGCGGTTGTCATTTCTGGTATGTGCGGTCGTTCTGTTTTCCGCATGTGGCCATAAGAAAATCCAAGTTAAAGCGCCTCAGTCCGGTCCAGTTTCATCGAAAGATCTAGAAGGTTTGGCGTCCTATTACGCCGAGCCTTATCACGGGCGCCGCACAGCCAGCGGAGAAATCTTCGATACATATCAAGGAATGACTGCGGCTCACCGAACGCTTCCCTTCAATACGCTCGTCCGCGTTACGAATAAGACAAATGGCCGGGAAGTCGATGTACGAATCAATGATCGTGGACCGTGGGTCGAGGGCCGTGTGATTGATCTTTCTGTCCGCGCGGCGCGCCAGATCGACCTAGTGCGCACAGGTGTTGTTCCTGTCAAGCTGAAGGTGCTGAGTCGAGAGGCTCTTAAAGTTCCAACGCCTTCGCCTATTCCGGGACCGGTCTTTGCGGTTCAGGTTGGCGCGTTTGAAGACGAGCGCGCGGCAGAGAACCTGAAGAAAAGACTCGAAGTGAAATACGCGAGCGTTACGATTCAGACATTCCCTGGCGAAAAAACGCTCTACCGCGTCCGCGTCGGCCGTGAGCCGAATCTTCAAGCTGCTGAAAAACTAGCTTCACAACTCGAGAAACAAGCTTTGAAGGGTTTCGTTGTTCGCACGGATTAATTTAAGCGGATGACAGAGCCATCCGCTATCTTGCATCTGACGCTTGAAAAATCAGAATTTTCAGCGTAGGCGAGAGGTCTGTTTCAAGCGCGGCTCAGACGGGCGTACAGCGACCGCCAACATCGGACGGCTGTACCCCCGTCCCGAGCCATTGGAATCCTCTTCCTTGATGAATCGCGATTCACGCCCGCTAAGGCAACTCTGGTACCAGTGAATCATTTGTCCTAAATGCAAGTACGATATGGCTAAACATTCAAGTTTAAATGCGCCCCAGCTGTTTTGTGGAATCGCCGTTCCATTTCTATGAACGCGAATACACGAAATTGAACTAGATTTTCACACTTGAATCCTTCCAAGGCGCACTCGCCGCTGAACACCACAGATTGGTGGCGCGCCGCGAAAAAAAAGGCCCGCAATTGCCGTAGCCCTCGATATCGGAGTTCATACCGTACGTCGAAGATGTGGATTCCGTCTTCAACCGAGCGGTTGCGTCCGGTGCGAGCGTCAAGGAAGCCCTGCAGGACAAATTCTAGGGCGACCGCACGGGCACAATAATCGATCCCTTCGGCCACATCTGGCATATCGCTACGCACAAAGAGGACGTTTCATTGGAGGAGATGGAGCGGCGGGCTAAAGCGCAACACTAGGCGTATCGAACTTGCGGCCCTGTCGAATGTCCCTTGCTTCGAATTTGCGCTGGATATCGAGGACGAGATCATTTTTCGTGCGATGCCAATTGGGAGCGACCAACAATCCCAACGGCGCTTCACCGAACATACGTTCGATAACGATATTCGGATCGAGGCGCTCAATGAAATCGCACAGCAGGTCGAGGTACTCGTCGTAGCCGAATACGGGAAAAGGGCGGCGGGCGTACTCTGCTGCCAAGGCGGTACCTCGGACGATGTGCAGATGGTGAATCTTCAGCGCCTCCACACCGACCCGCGACATTTCGTCGGCCATCGCGAGCCACTGTTGTCGAGTTTCCCAAGGAAAACCCAGGATCAGATGCGCGCCGGTGTGAATCGAGCGCCCGCGTGTCATCTCCATGGCACGGAGAAATGCGGCATAATCGTGGCCGCGGTTCACGCGGCGTAGCGTATCGTCATAAATGGATTCGACACCGAATTCGAGCGACACGTAGATCCGCTGTGCAATCTCGTCGATCATTCGGATCTTTTCTTCATCCACACAATCCGGCCGCGTGCCGATGGCGAGCCCTACAACCTCTGGATGATCGATCGCGTCCTGGTAAAGCTGGCTCAGGTATTCTGTATCCGCATAGGTATTCGAGAAAGGCTGGAAGTAGACGATGAACTTATGCGCATCGAATCGCTTTCGAATGTATTCGATGCCTTCGCGGACCTGATCGCGAATCGGATCTGTTTTGATCGCGGAAGGCGGACGGAACGAATTGTTATTGCAGTAAGCGCAGCCTCCGACGGCAACCGTGCCGTCTCGATTCGGACAGGTGAAACCGGCGTCGACGATAACCTTGTAGACTCTCTCTCCGAATTTTTCCTGAAGCCAGCGATTATAAGAAAGAAATCGCTCGGTCTTGCTTAGTTGCGCCACCGTCGCCATCGTTGTTGATCGTCGTCGCGGTGCTTTTCGTTGTAATACTCGTCGAATTTCCGGCGCAAGCGGTTACGCTGCCAACGCTGATAGGTCAGCCTCAGGTTTGGCAGGAGACGGCCTCCGCGAAGATAAACGAGTCCGCAAAGCATTCCCCCCAGATGGGCCACATTTGCGATGCCGCTGCCACTGGCCGATAGCGAAGAGACGAAGGCCATCACACCAAGTCCGATGACAAACCATTTTGCCGGAATCGGGAAGATGATGAAAATGATGATGCGATCCGGAAACAAAATGCCGTAGGCAGCCAATATTCCGTAAATCGCACCGGAGGCGCCGATCGTGGTGCCCGCAGAATTGGGGGAGAGCAATACGGTCAAAATGCCGGCGCCGATTCCGCAAATAAAGAAAAACTTTGTGAACTGGCGCGTTCCCCAAAACCGTTCGAGTTCCGAGCCAAACATCCACAGCCCGAGCATGTTGAACAGAATGTGGAACAACTGTCCGGGATCGTGGAGAAAAATATAGGTGACGAGCTGCCAAAGATAATAGTTCTGGGTTACCAGGATAGGCGTCAGCCCGAACTTGTAAGTAGACGATGGTCCACCAGCCATCCGGTCGAAGATTTGAAGAAAGAATGCGACGACGCAGGTAATGATCAAGACTCGGACGGCCGGAGTCCAACCTCCGATTCCAAAACCCCAATAGGAAGAGCGATAGCGTGAAGACAATTCAGTTACCCGCTCGCGGCCGGATAAACCATCCCGCGTAAAATAATCCTGCCCCCACAGAAGCGGTCTTCATCAGGGGACCCATTTGGCCGAAGTAAAGTAAAAGTGCTTCTCCGGTTACAATAAGACCAAGCAATTGAAGGCCCGTCGCCATGTACTGGCGTATCATTTAATTCCTGGCTGCGCCTTATCAGGCTTGCGTTCGCAGCCGCTCACGCTCAAATTCTAACATGCGAGGCAGGTATGGACTTCAAAACGGTGCGGGTTCAAATTCCCGAAGGCGCCAATATCATCCTCGGCCAGACGCATTTCATCAAAACGGCCGAAGACTTGTATGAAATCCTCGCCGGGGCATCCCCCCACATCAAATTCGGTGTGGCTTTTACGGAGGCATCAGGACCTTGTCTCATCCGTCACGAGGGTAATGATGGCGATTTGACCCAGAATGCCGTCGGTATTCTGCAAAACATTGGGGCCGGACACGTTTTCGCGATTCTGATTCGTGATGCTTTCCCGATCAATGTTCTCAATTCCATTAAAATGTGTCCGGAAGTGTGCCGGATATTTTGCGCCACTGCGAATCCCCTGGAAATCGTCGTTGCGGAGACGGAGCAGGGCCGCGGAATCATGGGCGTCATCGACGGCTCGTCACCAAAAGGTGTGGAGAAGGATTCCGATCGGGCGGCGCGCAAGGCCCTTCTGCGGAACTTCGGTTACAAAGTGAAATGATTCTGGGTTTCAAGATTCTCGCCGGTTTTCTGATTGGAGCCATTCCATTTGCGAAGCTTGCAATGCTCGGCACCGGCATTGACATCACTAAGACCGGATCGAAGAATCCCGGCTTCAACAATGTCCTTCGCGTGACGAAGAATTGGCGGCGTGCGGGTGTCGCGCTTATCGGCGACGTCTCGAAAGGTTACGCCGCGCTGTTGCTGCTTAGCCGCGGTGAAATTTCAGCGAGTGCAATCTGGTTCATCGGAATAGCCGCGGTCGTGGGCCATTGCTGGAGCCCATTTTTGAAATTCAACGGCGGCAAAGGTGTGGCTACGACCGTGGGCGTCCTGCTCTTCCTTGAACCATGGATCACGCTGGTCTGCCTGCCTCTTTATCTCATCCTTCGTTTTTTCGGCCGAAAGGTTCACTGGCGCCAAGAAGGCGCAATTGCATCGCTCGCCACAATGTTTGTGATTTCCGCCATCGTGCTTGGTTTGATCGGCACACAGCCGGGTCTGTTGGCGTACGTCATGTTCACTATTGTTCTCGTGAGACACACGCCAAATCTGCGTGAGATCATGGCATCCAAACACGAATAAATATTCAGCTATAATGTCTGCCGCTCTATGAACAAGGCCGCGTTCTACGACCTGGACGGCACGTTGTTGTCATGCAATCTGGTCACGATGCATGCGTATTACGCGCGCAACGATCGCTCGCTTATCAAAAGCGCCTATCAACTGACAAAAGTTTTGTTGAGCGTTCCACTACTTTTTGGACTCGATTTGTACTCGCGCTCTCTGTTCAACATCTTCTCTTTTCGCGCCTATCGCGGAATGCACCGCGACCGGCTCATTGGTCTGGCCGACGACCTTTTTGAGGTGACGTTGAAACCTTCGATTTTTCCGCAAGCTCAAGCGCTTATCCATACGACGTCCGAGCTTGGTTACCGTAACGTGCTCGTCACGGGAACGCTCGATTTCACGATTCGTCCCATAGCATTGCATTTTGGGATTGAAGAAGTCATCTGCAACCGGCTCGAATTCAAAGACCACGTTGCCACAGGCCAAGTCCTTGCACCATTGCTGGCCGAGAACGAAAAGGCGCGCAGCATTCGCGAATATGCCGTTCGTGAGGGCATCGATCTCGCGCAGTCATGCGCTTTTTCCGACAGCTCGGCCGACGTTCCCATGCTATCTTCAGTCGGATTTCCGGTTGCCACAAATCCGACTCGTCGATTGCGGCGCATTGCGCTCGAAAAGAACTGGCCGATTCTCGAATTACGAGAATCCTCCTCGACACTTCCGCCATTTCTGAAGGCGGCGAAGGCGCACTAATGAAACCGCTCACCACTTGGCGGTGGAATCCGGTCCGAGGCGAATACGAAAACGGCGATCGGGTTCCGCTTGAAGGAACCGGTGAGATCTCCGCAATCGATGCCTTTTCGAATAAAACGATGCTTCTGCTCGGCTGCACCGGCTTTGTCGGCAAGGTGCTGCTAGCGATGGTTCTGGATCGCTTTCCGGAACTGAGGCATCTCGTTGTCCAGGTCCGCCGCAAGAAAAATCTGCATGGTGAGGAGCGCTTTTACGCCGAGATTCTGCAATCGCCGCCGTTGCGCCCAATTGTCGAACGCCTTGGCGAAGAAATCCTGCGTAAGAAGGTGCAGGTAGTAGAAGGCGATTTGGACCAACCGCTCGGCGGTTTATCCACCGAAGCAATCGATCAACTGAAATACAAAGTTGACGTGGTGGTGAATCTGGCGGGAGTTGTCGATTTCGATCCGCCGGTGAATGAATCCTTCGCCACAAACGTTTATGGCACCCAGCACCTGATCGAGCTGGTGCAGCTGCTCAACGCCAAGCTCGTGCACGTATCCACTAGCTACGTTGCCGGCAAAAAGAATGGCCGCATACCCGAGGAGGTTGCAATCGGATATTTCCCGCTTCGTGACACGCACGCCGGGCGGCATTTCTCGGTTGCCGAAGAGATCGACTGGTACGAAACATTCGTCGATGAAACTCGCGAGAACCGCGCCGGGGACCTCCGTCCTCTGCGCGAGCGGTTGCGCGCAGGCGGCATGAATCGGGCGGAGTACTGGGGATGGACGAATACCTACACGTACACGAAGAGCATAGGCGAGCAGTTGATCGCTCGAACGCCCGGCTTGACGTATTCCATCGTGCGTCCGGCAATTGTCGAATCATCGCTCCACTTTCCATTCGCCGGTTGGAACGAGGGCTTCACGACCTCGGCTCCTCTGGTACTCATGGGAGGTGACGGTGTTAAGGGTTGGCCGGTTCGCAATGGCCCACTCGAAGTCGTCCCTGTCGATCTGGTTGCGTCGGGTATCCTGATTGTCACGGCTGCTGTGCTCTGCGGCAAAAATCAGCCCGTCTATCATCTGGCGTCAGCCGATGAGAATCCAATCATGCTCCCACGCCTCGTCGCCTTTCTTGGAATGAATTCGCGATACAAACACAAACATAAAAAAAACGGCAACCGCCTCGCGAATTTATGGAAGGCGTACGTGGAAACGCAAGTGATCACCGTTGAATCGTTAGAGGTCCGCCGCGCACGATTGCATCGTGGCCTGGATGTGATTCATGCCGCATTAACTTTGGGCAAGACGATTCTTGGTTCCGACAAAGTCAGCCCGTATCTGAAGAGTCTTCGGGATACGCGGCGACAGATTCGCCAGCAGGAAGTGACGCTCGACAAATTCCTGCCATTCATGTTTCACAACTCTTTCATCTTCGAAACCGGCAACGTCCGCGAAGCCGCGCGCATGCTGACGAAGGAAGATTTGAACCGGCTGCAATGGGATCCTAAATCGATCGACTGGGCAGACTACTGGGTGAATATTCACACCAAGGGCATCGAGAAGTGGATCCGCCCGGTGTTTGCGGGGAGGGAAAAACGGGGACAGTGAGCAACGCGTGCACCTAAGGAAACGTACCGCATTCTGCCTCCTGATCGGCAGATGATACACTGTCCGGCGTCGGGTAGTGCCAAAAGTTCTATGAAAACAAGGTGAAGGGTCTTTGCGCCCCATGGATGGTTTGGCGCATGCCATGGATGGCAGACTGCGGTCAAGCTGGTTACAGCCTGTGAAAGGAGGAGGAGATGAAGCGAGGAATTCTGCTGGCAATTGTCATTGGGTTGGCGTGGTCTGCCGCTTGTCGTGTCCGGATTTCAAGGTCCGTCGGCTGCGGCGCTGGCAGCCACGAAGATAGAAAGGGTGAAAGACAATCTGTATGTGATCACCGGATCCGGCGTGGCCGATCAGAACGCATTCAGTGGCGGCAACACTGCCGTATTCGTCACCGAATCCGGCGTTATCGTTGTCGATACCAAACTGCCTGGATGGGGACCAACGCTTCTGGAGCGCATCAAAACCGTGACGAATAAGCCGATAACCACGATCATCAACACGCATACGCATGGCGACCACACAGGTAGTAATGAGTTCTTTGGAACCACCGTCGACAGTGTGGTGCACGAGAATACGAAAGCGAACATGGCCAAGATGAATGAGTTCAAGGGCGACAAAGCCAAATTTCTGCCGAAGCGAACCTACAAAGACAAACTCACGATCGGCAAAGGAAAGGATGAGGTCGACCTTTACTACTTTGGCCCCGGCCATACCAGCGGCGACAGTTTCGTCGTCTTTCCAGCCCTCCGCACGATGCACGTCGGCGACATGTTCGCGTGGAAAGCACTGCCATATATCGATACCGGAAACGGCGGCACTGCGATTGGCCATGCTTCAACCCTGACGAAGGCCGTCGCCACCGTCAAGG
>QHWY01000015.1:23719-37891 GCA_003223875.1 Acidobacteriota bacterium
TCACCACGTGGAATGACTTCAAGGAGTACGCCGACTTCAGCCAGGATTTTGTCACCTTTGCCCGCAACGAAACGAAGGCGGGGAAAACGGTCGATCAGGCCGTCGCCGAATACAAAGTTCCAGCAAAGTTCAAAGGTTATGTTGTCTCCGTGAATGATCAGTTCGGCAGCGCGCCGGCAAACCTGAAGGCGGCTTACGACGAGTTGAAGAAGTAACGCACGCGGAATCAGGAATGGCTCTGTCCCCGTTGCCGGTTAATAAAGCGCACAAGGCCGGCCACGGTTGAATCCGGAAGCAACTGGGCCAGAAATACAAATAAGCGGTTGATCAACCCGGGTACGACGATATGTTTGCCGCGCAACGTCTCGAGGTAAGCGACGCGAGCCGCAGCTTCGGCTGTCATGCCGCTGCTGGTACGCTTTTGGCCGATGCGGGCTCGGGAACGGAATTCGGTTTGCGTCGTACCCGGACAAAATACAGTCACACGGACGCCGGTTCCTTTTAGCTCATTCCCGAGCGCTGAAGAAAACGAAAGCAGAAATGCTTTGCATGCCGCATAAACCGATTGAAATGGGACCGGTGAGAAGGAATACACCGATGCCACGTTCAGAACGTGGCCGCTTCGGCGCGCAATCATTGTCGGGAGCACCGCTCTGGTGAGCTTTAGCGCAGCGGCAAGTTGAACATTTAGCAGACGGAGATTCTGCTCGATATCGGTAGAAGCAAAATCTCCGTGAATGCCGAAACCGGCATTATTCACCAGCACCTCGTAACGGCGGGAATCGGAAGAGAGTCGAGATATAAAGCCGTCTAGCGCATTCGGATCGGAAAGATCCGTAGCCACTATTTCAGCCTCGACTCCACTTCTTCGCGAGCACTCTGTGGCGACTTCGGCGAGCGCGGTTTTATTTCTCGCGATGAGGACAACGTTAAAGCCCCCCGCGGCAAATTCGAAAGCCAGGGCCTTGCCAATGCCGGAAGACGCGCCGGTTATAATGGCCCACTTGCCATTCATCGAAGATCGAGACCCTGATTGCCGGCCCCGAAGATATTGATTGGATCGAGACTCTTCTTCAGTTCGTGCTTCCATTGAATCGCGGTTTCCGACATGATCCGCGGCAGGAAGGCGCGGCGCAATTTTCCGACGCCGTGGTGGTGCGACAGCGATCCACCGGATTTGAGAATTTCGTCGCGCGCCATATTTTCCAACTCGAGATAGACGCAGTGCGGGTTAGAAATCCCCTTATAGTAAAAGCCAAAGTAAAAGTAGATACACACGCCGGTGGGATATACCTGGGTCACTCGCGCTGAAACGAATGGCTTGCCGGGTAAGCCTCGGAGTTTATATTCATCCGCCAGCCGGCGTTTCACGTTATCGCTCAAGGCGAGCGCATGGCTCCAGGGAACCGAGGTTTCAAAGGATTCCGCAATGATGTAATAGTTCATCAGGAAGTCGCGAATATAGGCAATGCTGAAGGTCAATTGATAACCCCGGCGTCCGTTCTCGGCGCCCGCCTTCATTCCTCCATGGCGAGCGGCTATGCGATACAAGTCACGTTGTTGTTGCTCGACCTCAGCGCGTGTTCCTTCGAAGACAAGAGTGCAGGCGACCATCTTGTCGGGCTCGAATCCTTTGACTCTCGTGACAAACAATTTCTCCGCTTTGCTCTTCAAATCCGCCACTATGCTCTGGGATTTCGGCTTCAAGGCCAAACCAAATTGGAATTGAAGATTGTCGACGAGGCGGACGCTTGCTGGTGGAGTGGCTTCGCGAGTGAGATCGTACATGAACGCGAATCCACGTTCGAACGTGGGAAACAATACCGATCCGTATTCCTGCACTTCCGGCAGTGGAAAAATTTTGACGACTGCCGATGTAATAACGCCGAGCGTTCCCTCGGAACCAAACATCAGTCGCCGCAAATCCAAACCAACGGATTCGCGTGGAGACGCGCTCGTCCGTTCAAGCTTGCCCGCGGCGGTAACAACGCTGACATCGAGCACCAGGTCTTCGATGTTGCCGTAACGATTTTTCTTCATACCGCTGGCGTTGGTCGCAATCCAGCCGCCGAGTGTGGAGAACTCGACGCTATCCGGCTCGTGTCCCATCGTCACACCGTATTTTTCGAGTTCGCGCATGATGTTCCGGCCCACGGCGCCCGCTTGAATAGATGCCATCATGTTCGTGCGGTCGATCCACAAAATCCGGCTCATGCGGTGCATGTCGACCGAGACGATCGTGCGTTGCTCGCGCGTGTCACACCGCAAAGCATCCGTCACATTCGTTCCGCCGCCGTAAGGAATCAGCGAAACGCCGTGTTTTTTCGCTGCTTGGACCAAACTCGTGACGTCGGCTTCAGATTCCGGATAGACCACCATGTCCGGAATCCGTCCCAATTTGGTGTATTTGATCGAGTACATCTCGTCCTGAGTGTGTCCGTGCCCGTGGCGAAGACGGATTTCTCCGGCGGTGTCGAGCTGGTCCGGCTTCAAGGTCTGCTTCAGGTCATGCATAAACGCAGCAGAAACCTGCGGGTCTGGAATTGCCGTCGGATAGCTGGGCGAGTTGATGTTTCTTGGGTTCACGTCGCACACGAGGACCTCGCGGACCCACGGCAGAAAACGCGGCAGTTCTTTTCCGCTCAGTTCGTAGCGGCTGCCGCGAATAATAATGTGGCCGTTTTCGCTGAAATCGAAGTGGGTGTCGCGAAAACCCCAGACATCCAGGCTCTCTGCCTCGGCAGGACTGGGCGTCGGCGGAGCGTCTGGGTAGATGATCGTGGGTGCGTCTTTACGAATCAAACGCTGATTCTATTACGGAACGTATAATGGCAAGCCAACAACATGCAGGCCTATCCACTGACTCTCGTCAATCACCTGAAGCGCGCCCGCGCTTTCTTTCCGCACAAGCAGATCGTTTCGAAGCTCAAGGCGGGCGTCTTCCGCTACACGTACCGGGATTTTACCGGCCGCGTCGCGCAACTGGCGGATGCATTGAGAGCGTTGGGAATTGCCGAAGGCGATCGCGTGGGAACACTCGCGTGGAACAGCTACAGGCACCTAGAATTGTATTATGCCGTTCCCTGCATGGGCGCGGTGTTGCACACCGCTAATTTGCGTCTTCCGCGCGATCAAATCGCATACATCATCAATCACGCAGAGGACAAAATATTGTTCCTCGACGAAGATGTTCTGCCTTTGGTCGAAGGTCTTTCACTAACCAGCGTTCGAAATTTTGTGGTCATGTTGTCGGACCCGAACGCGGCGATGCCGAAGAGCTCGCTGGTACCCGCGCACAACTACGAAGATCTGCTGCGAAACAGCTCCGCCGATTTCGAGTTTCCGGAGTTGGACGAACATATGCCGGCCGGGATCTGCTACACATCCGGAACAACGGGCGAACCTAAGGGCGTCGTCTATTCACATCGAGGTCTCTCCTTACACTCGCTGGCTCTCTGTCTGCCCGATACTTTTGCCCTCTCCGAACGCGACACAGTGATGCCGATTGTCTCTATGTTTCATGTAAATGCGTGGGGTATGCCGTACGCCGCCACGATGATCGGGGCGAAGCAGGTCTATGCAGGTCCGCATCCCGACTGCAAAACATTCGCTGAGCTGATACAAAAGGAGCGAGTGACGCTTACTTCGGCCGTTCCGAGCGTCTGGATCGCGATGCTGGCCGAATTGGAACGGGCGCACTACGACATTAGCAGCCTGCGGACGATTGCTTCGGGCGGTTCTGCTGTTCCACCGAGTCTGATTGCAGCCTACGAACGGAAGTTCGGCGTACCGATTGTGCATGCATGGGGAATGACCGAGATTTCGCCATTGGCTACCGTCAGCCGCTTGACGACGGCGATGGAAAACTGGAGTGAAGAGAACAAACTGCGGCAGCGCGCCAAGCAAGGTCTCCTGATTCCGGGCTTGGAGATGAGCGTCGTCGATGGCCAAGGCCGCGAAGTCCCTTGGGATGGCCGCCAATCCGGCGAACTTCTGATTCGCGGTCCGTGGGTCGCGGATGGTTATTACAAAGGCCAGCAATTTACCGACGGCTGGCTGCACACCGGAGATGTCGTGACCGTCGATGAACATGGTTTTATGCAGATCGTCGACCGGACGAAGGATCTCATAAAGTCGGGTGGCGAGTGGATTTCCTCGGTGACGTTGGAGAACACGATCATGGCACATCCCAAAGTTCTCGAAGCCGCTGTCATTGCAGTCGCTCACGAGCGCTGGCAGGAACGGCCCCTGGCTTGCGTTGTGCCCAAGCCGGAATTCCGAGACATGATTACCAAAGAAGAAATTTTGGAAATGTTACGCTCACAATTCCCGGAGTGGTGGCTGCCCGACGAAATCGTTTTTATAGAAGAAGTGCCGAAAACGAGCGTCGGAAAATTCGATAAGAAAGTTTTGCGCGAACGGTTCAAGGACATCCGGCTTGATGAGTGAGGACTCCCGTCCTAAGTTAGGAGGGGTGCTGCAAAACTGCCGCAAAGTGGTTTTCGTCTGCTGTAGCGGCGGTCTATGACCGCCGGTACTTCGTTGATTCTGCGAAAAACCGGCGCTCATAGAGCGCCGCTACAGTAAGAACCGAACCCGCTATTCCGTAGTTTTGCAACACCCTCAACTTAGGAGGGGACTTCTCACGCATACTGCAATTTCTGCGAAATGGGCAGGCAAGGAATCCGGTTCATCGATGAACGTCATGACGAGGTGATTCGGCGAAATGTCGTAGAAGTAGCCCGGATGGACGAGGATTCGACTTTTCTCGAGCAGACTTCGGGCGGCACGTTCTTCATCATCTGAGATTGGAATCGTTAAATAAAAACCCCCCCGAGGCCGAGCGAAAGCAATTCCCTCCAGGCTCGCCAGAGCGGCGGTGCGACACTCGGTTACCCATTCTTTGTATCGAGCCAGAAAATTCTGCCCGCGATTGAAAACTTCCGGAACGGCAAACTGCGCCATTTCGTTGACCGGCAGAAACGTATCGGAAATCAACTCGAGCGCCGACATCGATTTCTTGACGAGGGCGGTATCGCCGGTGACCCCCATCCAGCCGATCTTCATGCCGGGCAGTGCGAACATCTTCGAGAAGCCATTCAACGTAAAGACCAGTGGAGCGTCAGTCGCTGCGATTCGCGGGAAGGCATCCGGGCCAAATAGGAATTCCCCGAATACTTCATCGGAAATGATCGCCAGCGAATGACGTGTGGCGATTTCGGCGAGGCCTTGCAGTTGTTGTTCATCGGCCACCATACCGGTCGGATTGTGCGGTGATATGAGAATAATCGCGCGCGTCCGGCTCGTGATCTGGTTCTCGACATAATTGAGATCGATCGCCCACTGCCGGGACTCGACGAGCCGATAATGAGTCATCTCGACGCCCGCGAGCCGGGCAATATAGTCGAACAGCGGATATGACGGCTGTGGGCAAAGCATTTCATCGCCCGGTTCGGCCAACAACTTGAAGCAATACCAATAGGACACGCTGGTCCCCGGCGTGATCAGGATCTGTTCCGCCGGTATGCGGAGAGTTCCGTAATATTGTGCAATCGCTTCCCGCGCCGCAAGTTGGCCCAGAGAATCGGGCCGATAGACACGCGCCAGGTCCGCCGCTCTCATGAGAATCTCCTGCAGGATCTCCGGAGGATAAACGATCCCATGCTCGTTCACGTTGCCCCGTACGAGGTCCACAATGTTGTGTCCTTGCGTGCTCAACTGCTCGTGCAGCGCATAGAGAGGATTTGTCGGTCCACCGAGATTGGCAGCGAAATCAGAAAAGAACATGGCCATGCACTGCAGTCTAACAATGCTAGAATCGCGCGTCATGTTCGAGGTGCGATTTCAAACATATTGGGCGGACGCGGACCCCGCCGGGATCGTGTTCTTTCCGCACTATTTCAGATTGATGGAGCAGGCCGAAGAAGAACTCTTCCACGCCGCCGGGGAGGATCGGCAGCGGCTCCTTGTGGAAAATCGTATTTGGCTCCCCCGTGTCGAAGCGTTTGCGAAGTTTTCAAAACCTATCTGGTACGGGGAGGCGATCCGGATCCGGTTGAATCCGCAATTTCAAGGCCTGAAGACAGTTCGTTATGATTTCGTTTTTCTCAATGATCGGACCAGCGAGAGTCTCGCAGCCGGTTATGTCACGGTGGTGTGCGTTGACTCTGCGAACTTCAAGGCGACTGTCATTCCGGATCGTATCCGACGGATCATAGAAAGAATCATCGAAAAAAAATAGCCGCCAGGATGGACAAACTGCAGAAAAGCGAACTCCGGTTGTTAAGTAATCTCTCCACTCCGGAAAAAATTCAGAAGTATTTGGATGATTTGCCTTACAACAAAGAGAAGGAGGGCGAAACCTGTTATTCGCCGCGCCTCGTTATCCGTCACCACACCGCGCATTGCTTCGAGGGTGCGCTCTTCGCTGCCGCGGCGCTGCGGTTCACCGGCCGGCCGCCTCTGATCCTGGATCTGGAGGCGGTGCGTGACGACGATCACGTGATTGCTGTTTATCGGACGAACGGCTGCTGGGGTGCGATCGGCAAATCGAATTACGCGGGCCTGCGTTTCCGGTCGCCGATTTATCGGACGCTCCGCGAGCTCGCTGTTTCCTATTTCGAGCATTATTACAACCTAGCCGGAGAGAAGACACTGCGCGCCTATTCGCGTCCGGTGAATCTTGCGCGATTCGATCCGATCGAGTGGATGACCACAGAGGAACCGCTGTGGGTCATTCCCGAATATCTGGTCGATATGAAACACACTCCGATTTTTCGTCCCACCCGCCGCATGTATATGGACGAACGCTTATACAAGGCGGGGCTGTTCGGGCGGGCCGAATGAGCGGTTGGGTTATCAACGGCGCGAGGATGTTACTGCTGTTTGGGTCCTTGTCCTACTCGGCGGATTCGATCTCGATGACCGCCAGTTCCGGCGGTGACCAGAAACGAACCCGCGGCAAGACGCCTCCATCCATTCCCACTCCACGATTCACGTAAACCCACGTACCGCGAAAGTTGTACAGACCCGACTCCAGCTTCTTGCCGAGTCTGGAGAGTGTCACCAGCGCACCGTAGTACGGCAAAGCCACCTGACCCCCATGCGTGTGGCCTGTCAGGAAGAGATCTACTCCGAAATCCACTGCTTCGAAAACGGAGGAGGGGTGGTGACGGAGCAGGATCTTGAACTCATTGGGAGGAATACCGGCCAAAGCCTGCCGGAGGCCGGTCTTATTACGAGGACTGCTACCGGCCAGCCATATCGTTGCCTCACCAACTCGAAGACGCACGGCGGTGCCTTCCAACTCGTGCGCCCCCGTGCCATCAAAAGGCCGCACTCTTGGGAAACGATCGCTCTCCCAATTCCCTTTGACGACATAAGTCGGAGCAATCTTAGCCAACACCGTCAGGTAACTCCTGAAGACCTCGAGCCCCTGCAGCGAATTGAAATAATCTCCGGTCATTAGGATGAGGTCGGGATTTTGTTGCCGAACGGCATCCGGCAGCGCGGGTTCCAAACGGGGCGTCGCATCGCTGTGAATGTCCGACAAGTGGACGATTCGAACAGATCTGGCGCCAGTCGGAATCTTGGAGCTGGATATTTTAGTATGCGTGATCGTAAGACGATAGGGCTCGACGAATCGAGCATACAGGATGCAACCTGTTCCAATGAGCGCCAGCACAATCGTTGCGTGCCCGGCGAATTGCCGCAGCGGACCCCCGCGCGGCCGCCTCAGGACGCGGTGAATCAGCACAATAGATGCGTAAACGTAAATGCCGCCGACAAGTATCAGGAAAAGAGCGACGCGGATGATTTCAACAGGCAGCATACGTTAGAACTCGATTCTAACATCGAGCCCGAATCAAGTAGTTGCAGCCATGCTGGAGGCGCGGTCAGGTTTTATTGCGCGCCGGAATGTGTGCGCTGAAGGGCTTTGGACATAAAGTACACGATTTTAGGCTATCGAACTGTAGCGGCGGTCTGTGACCGCCGACAGTCCAGCAACTTGCGAGATTGCCGGCCGTCATAGACCGCCGCTACAGTGCCCAAGCGCGACTTTTTGTGCAAAGCCGCGCTGAAGAGGACGTCTCACCTGCCGCCGCTCCCAATATGTCTCGAAAGCCTCAGTCCCTCTCCTGAGACAGGCCGTCCCAGGCTACCCGCTTAGGAGGGGAGCAAGCGAGGGGCGTTTTTTAACCAAGTGATCGATGAGGGACGAATGAACGATTTCATTATCATTCGCGTATACCTCATGGTTGCGTGCCACGGCTTTGCGATCGTAGACGTAATTCACCAGGAGACCGGCCGACTCGCGTAGCCCCTTTTCCGACCGGTCACCTAACCAGTTGATTCGTTCCAGACGCGCACCGTTTCTTAAATGGAAGCGGGCGACGGGATCGCGCGGCTCATCACCTCGCTTGACGTACAACAGATAATACGCACACAAGTACATGAGGAGAGGTTTGAGTTGCTGCGCCTTCGTATCGTCTCCATACCATGAAGGATTCTCGATCTTTAAAAGAGAGGAACGCTCGGCTTCGGAAAACTCGATCGCGCGTTGGGGCGAGGTCAATTCGTTTCTCAGCCAGGCACGAAATCCGGGTACGGGCGAGAGCGTTGCGTAATTTTTAAGACTCGGGATTTCCTCTGCCAAACTATCGGTGACCTGCTTGATCAGAAAATTGCCAAATGAGACCCCCGCGAGTCCGGGCTGGCAGTTGTTGATGGAGTAAAAAATAGCCGCGTCGGGTTTGAACTCGGCGTGCTCATCCTTAGCTTTGGCGGAAAGGACCTCCTCTATTGCAGTTGGTAGACCTCGGGTTAAGGCCACCTCGACAAAAATCAACGGTTCATCCGGCAGCGCAGGATGAAAGAAGGCAAAACACCGGCGGTCCTCCGACAGACGCCGGTGCAGGTCCTCCCATCCCCGAATTTCATGGACAGATTCGTACGCGATGAGCTTTTCCAAAATGAACGCGGGGGTTTTCCAACTGATGCGTTCGATCCGCAGAAAACCGGGGTTGAACCACGATTGCAACAGGTGAATCATGTCTCCATTGACCGGCGCGAGCTCGGGATGTTCTGCGAGGAAGTTGCGAAGGTCCGCGCGCATCGAGACGATCGAGGCTGTGCCCTCCGGCCCCATGTTCAGGATCCTAAACAACTCCTGCCGCGGGGATTCCGCTGCGGCTTGCAGCGTCGCCGCTGTGTCGGCTTTCGGATGCTCTTGATATGCCGCGATTGCCTCGTTGAGACGCTTGCTATCGGGCATGAAGTCCGTGAGCAGCCGTTCGAAGAATTGAAGCCGGTGGCGTTTCGAAAGGCCTTTGTAAGTAGATAGGATCTGGTCGGCGAGGGAAATCGCCGAAGCTTCTCCTTTAAGATGGACCAGCCGCCGGCACATGACCACGATGTCTTCGTGGCGGCGGCCGGTCGTCCGCTCCAGGATCTCCAGGCCGCCGGCGGCGAGCGTCAGAATGATGTCTCGTAGCGAACTTGGTTTCATAGACGGCCACAAAGAGGCACAAAAATCACAAAAAGAATCCGTTTTCTTGTGTTGCTTTGTGCCTTTTCGTGGCCCTTTTCATCTCCTTATTTCAAGGACGGCAGCACCGCATAGCCCGAGACCGGCAGATTGGTCCGGAACCAAATGACAATGTCTGCCTGAAGGTCCGGCTCTTTCTCGAACATCGAGGCGGCGTGGCCAGCCCCTTTTAACATTGTGAGCTGGCTATCTCGATTTGTTGAGAGGCCGACGATCTTCTTGATGGAAGCTGCCGCGTTCGTGTCTTCCGCGCTGGCGGCGCCGAAGATCGGCATCTTCACCGAGCTCTTTATAAACGTTTCGCCGTCGGCATCGGTTCCGCCTGACAGCAGCACGAGCGTTTTGATTTCCGGATGCCGCCTTGCCGCTTGAATGGCTTGATTGACGCCGCAACTACCGCCGATCGTTCCCAATACCGTCTTGTTCACCAGATCCTGAGAGGTCAGGAACTTGAACGCGGCGTCAACATCGCCCGGCATCTTGTCGCGCGCCGAGGCGAGGTCCGGATACTGCGCATTCTTGCTGCCTCCAAAGCCGCGAAAGTCCAGCGTGAGGGCGTTGTAACCAGCCGCGCTTAACATGGTTCCCAACGTGTCGTAGATCTGGCGGTCCGCATTACATTGATGGAGCAGGAGAATTCCCGGTCCGATCTTCCCAGCCGAGTACAACGTTCCTTTCAAGGCGAATCCATCACCGGCCGTAATCGTTACCTCTTTCTTTTCCGCAATCAATGTTGCCGCGAAAACCATAAGCATGATCGTCGCGAAGCACGCTCTTCTCATAGCAAAACTCCTTTCACACCATCAGTGGTAGCAGCCTAAGACCACTTGAGTTCCAAGGTCAAATCTATTTGTCGGTATCTACGGCTTCTGTTGGATTCGCCGCCATGGGCGAAACGGCCGCAGCCGAATCCGGATCCACCTTTTACAAGGATGCCAATAACAAATTCAACCCCGATCCCAATCGAACGGTGTATTACGGAAATCAGACCTGGGAAGAAATGATGCAGCCATTTTTCGGCATTGTTGTCGACAAAAAGATCGATCCGCGAAAGCTCCTAAAGCGGCGCGGGCCGATACCGACCGGCGCGGAGTGAACCTCTCCCCTAGGAGAGGTCGGTGCATGAGCCCTGTTTGAGCATCGACTGGACAAGCGGAGTGCTGCACCTGCTAGTTTGCCGACCCCGGTTGCAGGTTTTCGATGACGACTGGCGAAGGTTGCGCGTCAGTCAATCAAATGCATCCACGATGATATAGGTACCCGCCGAAGCCGGATTCTTCGAGCCGGTCACTTCGATCGTCAATGTGTGGGTTCCGGCTGCCAAACCCGTTGTTTGAAAAACCATCGCCTGTACTTGTTCGAAGCTCGAGTATGTGTCGATGTCGGAAACGACGACCCCGTCCACGTATACACGGGCGATCCCCGCCTGCGGCCCGCGAAAACCGATCCAGTACACCGACGTTCCAGTGAATGTGAATGTCGCGCGATCGCCTGCCGTGGTGGACAACATGGCCGTGCCGCCGCTCCACGCTCTCAACGTGCTATCGCGCGTCCAACCCGCCGTGTAGCTGATAGACGTATCGGTGTCTTCAAACCGCGTCTGCCCCGGCGGGACGTTGGAAACCGTCACCGCGACAGGCGAGGAGCTCGCCGTGCTGCCTGTGGCGAAGCGCGCCACGGCGGACAGAGTATGCGAGGCGCTGCTTGTCTTTGTGGTGTCCCAGGACATCGAATACGGAGGCGCTGTCACTTCCGCGCCGAGATTGGCGCCATCCAGCCGGAACTGCACTCCGGCGACGGTCCCGCCTGAGGCATTCACCGTGATCATGATCGTGCCGCTGACGGTGGCTCCCGATGGTGGAGAGGTGATGTTCACCGTCGCCGGCACTTGCGGTGCGACATCGAAGGCATCGACCACTACGTAGGTACCCGTCGAGGCGGGATTGCTCGTGCCAGTCACTTCGATCAACAGCGTGTGATTGCCCGAGGCCAGACCTGTGGCCTTGAAAACCTCGGCCTGGACTTCCTCGGCTACGGAATACATATCGATCTGCTGAATAAAAACTCCGTCGAGGGAAACCCGAGCGATGCCCGCCTGAGGCCCCCGGAACCCGATCCACCTCAGATCGGTGCCAGTAAAGGTGAACGTTACCTGCTGACCCGCTGTTGGAGCCACCGCCGCCGTCCCACCGCTCCAGGGCCTGGTCGTGCTGTTTTGGTCCCAACCGGACGTGTACCTCAGAGCCGCATCGGTGTTCTCAAAACGCGTCGCGACGTTGAACGGCGTCGAACTCGTGCCCGTGCCGCCGGGTGTCGAGACGCTAATGGGTCCGGCGGTTGCCGTCGCCGGTACCGTTGCCTGAATGGAGGTGGGCGAGTTCACGGTGAACGTCGCACTGACGCCGTTGAACTGCACCACCGTCGCGCCGTTGAGGTCCGTACCGGTGATGCTGACACTCGTACCCACAGGTCCCATCGTCGGCGAAAAACTCGTGATCGTGGGCGGATTGATCACGGTGAAAGGGCTGCTGCTGGTGGCCGTGCCTGCGGGCGTGGTTACGCTGATCAGTCCGGTGGTGGCGTTTGCCGGCACCGTCGCTTGAATCACTGTCGAGGAGTTCACCGTATGGTTCGCAGTAGTGCCGTTGAACTGCACGGCCGTGGCCCCGCTGAAGTTCGTGCCGTTGATCGTGACGCTGGCCCCCACCGGCCCGCTCGTCGGCGTGAAGCTCGTAATCGTCGGCCCGGCGGCCGTAACCGTGAACGCGCTGGAGCTGGTGGCCGTGCCTGCGGGCGTGGTTACGCTGATCGATCCGGAGGTGGCGTTTGCCGGCACTGTCGCTTGAATCACGGTCGAGGAGTTCACCGTATAGTTCGCAGTTGTGCCGTTGACCTGCACGGCCGTGGCCCCGCTGAAGTTCGTGCCGTTGATCGTCACGCTGGCTCCTACCAGTGGCCGTGCCTGCGGGCGTGGTTACGCTGATCGGTCCGGTGGTGGCGTTTGCCGGCACCGTCGCTTGAATCACGGTCGAGGAGTTCACCGTATAGTTCGCAGTTGTGCCGTTGAACTGCACGGCCGTGGCCCCGCTGAAGTTCGTACCGTTGATCGTGACGCTGGTTCCCACCAGCCCGCTGGTCGGCGTGAAGCTCGTGATCGTCGGGGGGGACAGCACCGTGAACGCGCTGGAGCTGGTGGCCGTGCCTCCCGGTGTGGTTACGCTGATCGATCCGGTGGTGGCGTTTGCCGGCACTGTCGCTTGAATCACGGTCGAGGAGTTCACCGTATAGTTCGCAGTTGTGCCGTTGAACCGCACGGCCGTGGCCCCGTTGAAGTTCGTACCGTTGATCGTGACGCTGGCTCCCACCAGCCCGCTGGTCGGCGTGAAGCTCGTGATCGTCGGGGGGTACAGCACCGTGAACGCGCTGGAGCTGGTGGCCGTGCCTCCTGGTGTGGTCACGCTGATCGATCCGGTGGTGGCGTTTGCCGGCACCGACGCGTGAATCACGGTCGCGGAGTTCACCGTATAGTTCGCAGTTGTGCCGTTGAACCGCACGGCCGTGGCCCCGCTGAAGTTCGTACCGTTGATCGTGACGCTGGTTCCCACTAGCCCGCTGGTCGGCGTGAAGCTTGTGATCGTCGGCGGGTTGGAAACCGTGACCGTGACCGAGTTTGATGACCACTGGAGATTCGCCAGATCCCGCGCGACAGCCATCAAGGTATGCGATCCGTTTTTTGCGGTTATCGTGTCCCATGAGACGGAATACGGGGCTGAAGTGTCTTCTGAACCTAGGTTGTTGCCGTCCAGCTTGAACTGGACGCCCTGGACGGTGAGCGAACCAACGATTCTGACGGTTGCGCTGACGGGGGTCGGCCCCTTGACAGTGGAACCAGAAGCGGGGGACGTCATAGTCACTATGAGGCTCCCGACCGGATCCGGCAAAGGCGGTACAGGCGGCAGCAGTTGGGGGGCCGCGTGAAGCGGCGAAATCCAGGCCCAACCCAAAATCAGAAGCAGAACTCTCGCGAAAGCAGGTGAAAACTGGTTGCGGTTTCTGCTTCGTGAGACGAGCTTCCTTGCAATTGTGGTCGTCATGCCTCGCGCCTAGCACGGCAGGGACCGAACAGGGATACCGTGTTTCCTTGATTTGTTAAGGGTTTGCTAAGCCGTCCGATTTCCCCTCTCCTCCTGAACCGAAAGTTCCATATGAAGAGGCATTCATGGATAGAGGAAACAGAATTCACATCGGTGCACCTTTACGCCTCCCTTTCGCAAGCCATTGCTGCGCCTGTAGATCCATCGCGAACCACAGGTGCGCCACAGCATCGTTTTTAGAAGCATGGTGTTTGGGAGCGTCGTGTCTAGGGCCTCATATTGAGCATCGCAATTCATAGTAGTGGCGCGAAGCGCGCAACGTGCAAGCCCGATGGGCGGGGCCTAAAAGAATGGTGGTCAAGTGGCCGAAACCGCTATTTAAGCAGTTGCTGCAGATCGCCGTATCGCTGGAGGTCGCAACAACGCAGATCGCAGAGGCTGAAGAAAAGAATTATCCGACTCTGGTGAATCTTCCTGAAGGAGGGGAGTTGCGAGCCTAAGGGACCTAGGATGGTTTCAATTTATTCGAAG
>QHWY01000481.1 GCA_003223875.1 Acidobacteriota bacterium
ATCTTGCCTCGCCGTACGCTTCGCGAAGGCGGTTAAAAAATTCCGTCGTTTCGAAATTTTTCGGGAACTTCCTCCCGAATTTCCGGGAAAGGGATAGCGAACAGCAAAAACTACAAACTGAAAACCAAACCAAAAAGGAATGACACTCATGAACACACAAATGAAAACGCTTAATTTAGGTACGTGCCGGATTCTGTTTGCATCCTGCTTGAGCGCATTGTGCCTTATCGCACTTAACGCTCAGGCAGCGACAATTACCGTCACCAACACGAACGACAGCGGCGCGGGCTCACTACGTCAGGCGATCGCGGACGCCCATGACGGTGACACGATCGACTTCGGAGTCACTGGCACCATTACTCTGACCACCGGCGAACTGCTAGTGGCTAAGAGTATCAGCATCGACGGCCCCGGTTCGGATCACCTGACAGTTGATGGCAACCATGCCAGCGGCGTCTTCTGGGTCCAGGTCGGCGGCGGGGGTACCGCCGCCATCGCCGGCCTAACTATTACGAATGGTAACGCCAACCCGGGGGGTGGCATTTCCAACGAATCCTCGACGCTGACCGTGCGCAACTGCACGATCAGCGGCAACTCGGCCCCCGGTGCCTTTGGAACGGGCGGCGGCATCTACAACGACGTTGCCTTCAGTAACGGAACGCTGGAGGTCCTCAACTGCACAATCAGGGGCAACTCAGCCGGCGACAACGGCGGCGGCATCTACAACTACGGCGGCTCCATGATCGCGACGCTGAAGGTCGTCAACAGCACCCTCAGCGGCAACTCAGCCCACTTCTACGGCGGCGGCATCTACACCATCAGTGCCTACGGCGGCAGCGCGCCAGCGGACGTTCTCAACAGCACCTTCAGCGGCAACACGGCCGGCCGCTTTGGCGGCGGCATCTACAACAACGCTTTCACCGGCGGCAGCTCGCCGTTGGTGGTCCTCCATAGCACCTTCAGCGACAACTCAGCCTTCGGGGGGCCCAGCGGCGGGATCGCCAACGTGTCCGGGACTCTGCAACTCGGTAGCACCATCCTTAACGCCAGCAGCATCTCCAATGACAGCGGCACGATTACTTCGCTCGGTTACAATCTCAGCAGCGAGAACGGCGGCGGCACTCTTATGCTTGGCCCATTGCAGGACAACGGCGGTCCCACATTCACCCATGCACTCTTAACCGGCAGCCCGGCCATTGACACTGGCGACCCGAACTTTGATCCAAATGCTTTCAATCCGCCGATGCTCTACGATCAGCGCGGTTCAGGTCATGACCGTGTCGCGCATGGTCGCGTCGATATCGGCGCATTCGAAATAGTTATGCCAAGTTATGCCGGACAGGTCCAGCCGCCGATTAACGCTGACGGGTCGAGCACCTTTAACGTCAGGCGCGGAGTGGTCCCGGTGAGATTTAATCTGACTCTGGGCGGTGTAGCAACTTGCGACCTGCCGCCGGCCACGATCGCTGTGACGCGAACGGCCGGGGGAGTGATCGGGCAGGTCAACGAATCCGATTACAGCGGCAACGCTGACACAGGCTCAAACTTCCGAATCGGTAGCTGCCAGTATGTCTATAACCTGATCAATGGTCAGGTCGTAGGTAGTGCGACCTTCGGGTTAAACTGACAGCCCGCTTTGGCAGTTCCCTCGCTTGCAACAGCAGTTACTTAAAATGTTGAAGCATTAAGGCGTTAAAGCTTCGAGACACGGCGTCCGGCAACTTCGGACGCCGTGTCATTTTTTGGTGACATGATCCCGCGGTCGCCGCACACAGTGCGAACCTGGCATCGCTGGAATTCGTAGCAATTCGGTTCATCCGCTGCCTTGACTCCCCGGAGCTTGCCGGAAGGCGGAAGCCTCATGGCGAAGGCGGGTAATCCGCCGTGCGCCAAAGAATTCGAGACACGAATTACACGAATTCTCACAAACCGGATGAACCCATTATTCGTGACCACTCGTGCAATTCGCGTCTATGCCTCCGCTTTTTGCGTCTTTTCGGGTGTTTCATGCGCAGACAAGCCACCTGCTCCGAATTATCCACGCTAATGAGTTCCCGGTTCCAAATCCGTTTTAATCCGGGTAATCCGTGCTTAAAAAAATTCAGTCCTTTCAAAATTCTTCGGAACTTCGCCTCGAATTTCCGGGACTGGGATAGCGAACAGCAAAAACTACAAACCAAAAACCAAACAAAAAGGAATGAGAGCCATGAACACACTAATCCAAACATCGCATGAATACTCCCACACAAGAATCCTCAAGAAGACATTGCTCAGTCTCGCCGTTGTGCTCGCGCTCACGGTGGGACGAGTGAACGCTGAAATCCCAATGCTCAGCTGGACGCCGGAAACAAACGGGGTGTACGACTATGGAACAGTTCCGGTCGGGCAAACCGTATCGCAGGTGTTCACTTTAACCAATAACGGTGGCTCGGCCAGCGCCGCGTTGACGGTTAGCATCTCGGGCTCGCCCATGTTTACCGTTACCAGTGACGCGTGCAGTGCGAGGAGTCTTGGACCCGGTAAGTCGTGCGGTGTCGTTGTCCAGTTCGATGCGACCAGCTCTGGCCAGCTTACTGCCACGCTGACCGCCAATGGCAGGAAGGAACTCGCCACAGCGAGTATCACGCTCATTGGAACCGGAGCAGCGAGCCGCCACGTGTACTGGACCAACAGCACATACCCCGGCTCGATAGGCCGCGCCGACTTCGACGGGCAGAACGTGAACCAGAACTTCATCACCGGCACCGCTAGCCCCTTTGGAATGGCGGTGGACGGGAGCCACGTTTACTGGGCGAACTTTTACGGCGGCATCGGCCGCGCCGATTTGGACGGGCAAAACGTGAACCAGAGTTTCATCACCGGCTACGCGAACCCCGCCGGCGTCGCGATCGACGGAAGCCACATCTATTGGGCGAACGTTAACAGCAGCACGATCGGCCGCGCCGACCTGGACGGGCAGAACGTCAACCAGAACTTCATCACCGGCCTCTACTTCCCCAATGGGGTGGCGGTCGACGGGAGCCACGTCTACTGGGCGAACTCTTTGCAAGGGGGCCGTGAGAACACCACGATCGGCCGCGCCGACCTGGACGGGCAGAACGTGAACCAGAGCTTTATCACCAGCCCGCGCCCCTACGGGGTAGCGGTCGACGGGAGCCACATCTACTGGGCGAATCAACGTGGCGACGCGATCGGCCGCGCCGACCTGGACGGGCAGAACGTGAACGAGAGCTTCATCACCGGCGCCTCCAGCCCTTACGGGGTGGCGGTCGACGGTAGCCACGTCTACTGGACGAACTCCAACTACACGATCGGCCGCGCTGATCTGGACGGGCAGAACGTGAATCAGAGCTTCATCACACGCGGCTCGGACGCATTCGCAGGGGGGCTCGCGGTAGACCCCGAGTAAGCCACTTTAGCGCTTCCTTGAGCGGCGGCGAGCAGTCTGCTCGCCGCCGCTTCTGATTTAACAGGCAGCCTGGATCTGAGCTTGGCGAAACTCTCTCGCTTCCGACGCGCTAAGCGGACAGTTCCCGGCTAAAAAGTTCCCGGCTAAAACATTCAACGCTCTTAAAAAAGTTTTTCAGGAACTTCGCTCCGAATTTCCGGGAACAGATGGCAAATGACAAACATAACCCGAAAGGAAAAACCAAAAATGAAAGGAAAACATCTATGAAACATATAAACACACTAATCCAAACCCCAA
>QHWY01000479.1:0-1835 GCA_003223875.1 Acidobacteriota bacterium
CATCAGAACGAAGGGGCTGCTGGGATCCCAGTTTCCCCAACCCCCAAGCGCCTCTCCAGCTTGGTTTGCGAGGGATTTCTCTTCTACTTCCTGTTTGTTCTGCATTTTGGTATTGAGTGCAAACATAAGACTAGTTCCTCCTTTCAATTCAGATCGAACTCCTACTTTACTTCTCTACTCTCAGGTGATTCGTTACGGAGAACGAGCCGGGTACCTGCGAGGCCCTCATATAAGCCAGATTACGGTCTCCCTCATTGGCCACAACACCCTCGAGCGTGATGTTCCCGTTTTCAACAATAATGTGAATGGGCGGTATGGCCTGGTGGGCGTAGCGGTTGAGCGCCGGAGTACCGTAAATGGTGCGAAAGGCCGCTATCCGGATACCATCGTCAAACGGCGAAAGCGGAAGAACGCGAATTTGGTTGTCCACGCGCTCCACACCTTCGATCCGCTTTACGACGCGCTCGGCGTCATCCTTCAGAGTGGGCCTGGTGACTTCACCGGTCAGAATCACCGTGCCGCCATTGACCCGGAAAGCGAGGTTATCGAATACGCTGTAGTACGGCAACATCAACAATTCATGCCGAACCTCGCGTTCCAGGTATGTGTTCGGCTTGGTTACGACAATGGCCGGCCCAGCCGCGAAGCTGACGGTCGAACCTACTATCAGAATCAGAACACCAGTAAGAGAAAGCAACAGCAATTTTCCTTTCATTGGTTTTTCCTCCTTTCCTTTAACGATCATCTTGGATTGAGAACTTCTAAGCCGCCGGGACAGGCTCAGCTTGGACCCGGCTGCGATCCGGGGCGCCATGATGCCATTCCTTGCGCGGGCCCGAACTTTCCCACGGCACAGCGTACCGCCGGTTACACTGCGCGCACCGGTAATGGCCGTTGATTGGCCACGTCGGATCCGGGTGCATCATGGAGCACCAGCCGCTTTGCAGATCATTCCAGAACTTTACGAGGCGCAACATCGTTCGCAACTTCCTTTCGCTCGAAGAATGCCGGACGGGCCGAAAAACGGCCATCCGCGGGAGCGTCTACTGCGACGGATGTAGCTTTGATAGGGGACCTGGCGTTACGCTCAGGTGTGCCATGCGTGCGAAACGCAATAGGCAAATCCGCGCAGAACGCTCAAGGAAGCACTTCTGATTAGCGCTTCCGTGTTAACAGATGCTGTAGGGCGGCTCAAGGTTACAGCAATCCGATCATGAAAGTTTGATCTTGTCTCACTCAACTTGGAGCAGACATCTGTGAGTCCAGACACAATGCTTTTGAGGATATCGTTCTTTGGGGGACGACTAACCCTAACCCAAATCCTCAAGCGAATGGGCCCAAGGGGCTTGCATTAGATTCCAGGTACGGCGCTGTGGGCCCGCTAGTCGGTGTGCGAAATCTGGCCACGACGTAATGTCGCGACCCGGGTCTGGCAGTGACGGGGGTCTCCACTCGGGACGGTATGATGATCGCATTCAGTCGATTGAGATAGACCCTGAGCTAAACCCCATTGCTCTCGCGGAAGCCGACCAACAGTATCGCGAGTTCGCCGATCACACCTTGCGCGTCGTCGCACGACCGCCTTCGCGAGGATTCGCCTGGCAACTCGAGTGGAAAGGAGCGCCACCACTTGGGCAACAAGCGTGGGAGTTTCAAAACATGGCGATCCGGGCATACAAGAGACTGGCGAGAATCATGGAGTAGTGCAGGACCGGTAGACACAATGGCAGCGAATGGTCACGTTCGCCGTTGGAGCTGATTAAAGGAAACGCGCTCCAAATTTCAAAAACCAGACATCCCGCAGCAGATTTCGCTTAAAGGCATCTCTTCATGTG
>QHWY01000479.1:2096-2477 GCA_003223875.1 Acidobacteriota bacterium
GCTCTACGTCCAACTCGCACCCCGGGACGTCTGGCGCGAATATGCCCGGGCGGTCGAGAAACGCAGTCCCTTGGGCTCTTCGCAAATCCCATGAGCCACTCCACACCCGGTCTCAAACAGATTTTCCTAGAGCACATCGATACCCTCGCCCTGACCCTGCGTCCTGCCACTGTGACCGGCTATCGCGGCGCGGCCCGTCACTTCCTCGCCTATCTGCACGCTGCCTTCCCGCACCTCCGCCGGCTCTCCCAACTGCGGCGCGATCCGTATCTGCTCGCCTGATTCCGCCGGCTGTGCGAACAAGATCCCCCTTTGTGCAATAAGACCCGCGAGAATCGCCTCCTTTGTCTCCGCCGCTTGCTCGACGACCTCTCCGCCAAC
>QHWY01000162.1:0-5522 GCA_003223875.1 Acidobacteriota bacterium
ATCCCACCTATCAGCGCGATGTCGGTCTTTCCATCGTTGTTGAAGTCTCCAAGGAGCTTCTTGCCCGCAGAAGAGGCC
Source organism: Acidobacteriota bacterium (assembly GCA_003223875.1). Lineage (GTDB taxonomy): Bacteria > Acidobacteriota > Terriglobia > 20CM-2-55-15 > 20CM-2-55-15 > 20CM-2-55-15. The sequence goes on from QHWY01000162.1 coordinate 79, forward strand.
CACGCGGCGAAATCGCCGACAAACGCGTTCGTCACACGGAACGTCCCGTCCCCGTTTGAAAACGCCACAGGCAGCGTGTTCCAGCCGGCACCGCCCACCAGCGCAATGTCGGCATACCCATCGTTGTTGAAATCCCCGACGAACGCCTTGACTCCGGGCTGAGACGCCCAGCTGGCGTAGGCGCCGATAGCCAAGTTCGTCACACGGAACGTCCCGTCCCCGTTCGAAAACGCCACTGGTAGCGTGTTCCAGCCGGCCACGCCAGTCAACGCAATGTCAGTCAGGCCATCATGGTTGAAGTCCCCAACGAGCACCTTGACCTTGGGCGACTGCGCCCAGACCGCAAAATCGTGCACACTGGGCGTCAGAAGTAGACACCCGAAACGGGAGGGTTTGACACAATCTGCAGGGTTCGTCACGCGGAAGGTTCCGTCGCCGTTCGAAAACGCCACCGGCAGCGTCCCCCAGCCAGCCCCTCCGATCAAGACAATGTCCGCCTTGTTGTCGGGATTGAAGTGCCCCACGAACGCCTTGACTCCGCGCTGAGACGCCCAACTGCCGAAGTCGCCGACAAACGAGTCCGTCACGCGGAAGGTCCCGTCCCCGTTCGAGAAGGCTACCGGTAGCGTGTTCCAGCCGGCCACACCGGTCAGCGCAATGTCGCTCTTGAAGTCCCCATCGAAATCCCCGACCAGTTTCTTCTCGAGAGTTACCGGAGCGAGCCGGCCAAGCGGAACACACGGCGAAGAGCATTCCGGCGGGTATGGTGTGTTGATACCGGCGTCGCTGATCCACGTGAACATCACGCTCTTGCCGCCCCACAGAGTCCAGAAGTTGTTGGGGTCCAAGTAGTACACGGGCTGCAAGATACCTAAGAACTCCGCCTTTAGAAACACGATCGTGTTTGCCGTCTCACTACAAGTTCCTTTCATGATCCGCATAGACAAGCGCCAGGTCCCATCGGGAGGAGTGATCTGTCCGTCGAACGGACCCGGAGTGGCGATGAATTTGGATGGCATGTAGCCGCTGAAGGAATTCCAGCCACTGATTTCTTTCTGCGAGCTGAGACTGGTCACGAGGGTGATCTGCATCTCGTTCGGCCCCAGGTTCATGCTGGCCCCGTCATCGACTTGAATCTGCAGCGCGTCCCCATTACCCGCCCAGGCATAGGTCTGCGGGAGGTCGCCGTCATCGATCAGGCGCCAATCGCGCAGTGGATACGCGAGACCGGGCGGTCCACTTAGATTCGTACAGGAGGTTTGGGCGGCAGCATCGCCGTCAAAAGCTAGGACCACAGCTAACGCCATTGCCGCCATTGGCAGCGATTTCGCGACCACACCAACGACTCGCTGGCACTTTTCCGAGTTTGGATTCCACTTTCTGTTCATGATCTTTTCTCCTTCGCTCCATTTCACTTCAATCGTTGGGAATACGGGCGGAGGAGACGAAACGGAATAAAGCCAACAGTAGAATTTTTGTGGATCGAGCAATGATCGGCTCCAATTGCTCGCTCTCCAGGTTCCAAACTAACAGGCGGACGTGGCCTCCGGCGGATGAATGGCGGCGAGAATTTCATGTAACCGCCCCTTTCTGCTCGACGAATCGGATATTGAATTCGGAAAGCCGCAATTGCTGTTTCGTCCTTCGGAGGATGCCCTTACTGGAGTAGCCCCTGGAACGTCCAGTATCAGTCGCGATGGCGAGCGCATCATCATCGCTATTCCTCCGCCTCAACTCCGGCAGATGACGATCTTCGATCGGCAGGGAAAGGTGACCGGCACCGTAGGCGATCCCGGCTTTTATATTCAGCCCGGAATCTCTCCGGATGGGAAGCGCCTGGTCGTTATGAGAAATGATCCGAAGACATCCAATCAGGATATTTGGACATTTGATATCGCGTCAGGCAAAGGTAATGCCGTCACTAACGATACGTCACCGGAGAATGCGCCCATCTGGTCGCCGGACGCGACGCAAGTAGCTTACGTCTCGTTCCGGGAGCCGTACTCCGGCATCTATCGAAAAGCGTGGGATGGAACCGGGAATGAAGAACTCTTATTCCGTTACACGCCGGGCGCGTTTATGGTGCTTACCGACTGGTCGCCCGATGGAAAGTTTCTGACGTTCTGGACCGGCGTCTTGTCGCTCGTATGGCTTCGTCCGGAGGAGAAAGCGCTGGATCGCAAAGCCATCGAGTGGATTCGCGAGGACTACGACGCAATCGATGGACGATTCTCTCCCGACGGAAAGTACATCGCGTTCCTCTCGAACGAAGCAACCATTAACAAGACCGACGTGTACGTGCGGCCCTTCGATCCCAATAAACCCGACAGTCCAGCCGGCCCGGCCGTTCAGGTATCCAAGAACGGTGCGATCGGCATGATTTCCTGGCGGCAGGACGGCAAAGAAATGTATTTCCTAACTCGCGACTGGGAAGTCATGGCTGTGGACGTCACCACCACGCCCTCATTTCAGGCAGGCACTACCAGGATGCTGTTTAAGCTAACGGGGCCGCTTCCAGGAAATCCTGCGCAATGGAACAACGTCAGCCGCGACGGGGAACGATTCGTTTTCGCTATGCCTGTCCGGTCGAGTGCGAGCCGTTGAAAGAAAACCCGCTCACTTTTTTCCGGCGAGAATCGCGTCGATCTCGTCCATCACGCGGTCCATTGCCTTAATCGTGAGATCGCGTGGTTCGTCGGTGGTGGAATGCCCTTAATCATTATGTTCGGGCAAACGACCCTGCCTGCTAGCGGATGACGTCTCAATTACGCCATCGCTCTCAGTGGAGCCATCGATGCCTGTAGGTGCAGTTGTCTCGATTGTGGTTAGGCTGGGGTTTTGCTCTGGTACCGCGCCTTCGACAAACTTGTTGGGGTCAACACACTGGGCGCCGATATGGATGAGGCTGGCTCGTGATCCCAACATGTCTGTGCTTGAAGCATGATATTGGATTTTATCCCATTGCACTCCTTGAACGGCATCTTGGCTGAACACCTGATGAAATCTCTCAGGAGGCAGAGGGCTGACGTATGTGACAAAGGACGCGTTGAGTGCTAGTGGCTTGATGGAGCCCTGCCACACAAGCTGATCCCTATTGCTGAAAGTCAATTCAATACCGCCAGGCCTAAAGACATGCGGGTTTTTCGCATAGTCGATCCGGATTTCCAGCAACACAAGTCCGCATGCGGACGGAGCATCCAGCCTCAGTATTCCGGAATCTGACGATTGCTGGGGTATCGAAAACTTGAATGGTTCAGTGGCAACTTCTCGTGGCTGCAGACGTGGACGAAGGAGGTAGTGAGCATCGGCGTGTTCTTCGTTGCTGGCAAGTTCGAAGTGTTTGTAGAGGTATTCAAAAATGATAGGCGTTCGTGTGATTGCCTGGACATCGTCCACTGACGAAACGGCGCCTCTATCGGGGCCATAGACAATTTCAACACCGGATCGCCGACGGCTGTCGAGCGCACGTACGTAGTACCGTTCCAGAGGCTCTGTTGACGCCGCGTAGCTTTCCAACACAGGAGCGAAGAAGCGACGGCGCTGTCCAACACTGATGTAGTTGTCATATGGAAACGCGAGGATCGAAACATTTCGCCGGCCTGCCAAATCCGGAGTAACCAGGCTAGCAAGCAGGCCAGCGTCAAGCGGCCTTCTCGTCGCGTGGATGCCGCGAATTACGGCCCGCGGGGTCGTCTCGCCGCGAATTACTTTGACGAGGTCGGGCGGCGCGCTGAGATTTAACGAAGGCCAAACAAAGAGCGCCGCACCAGCGGCAGCCGACCATGCCACGCGTCGTGCCGTCGATGTCCATTCCATCTTTGCGAGCAGGCTGAGAATGACGATCACCGGAGTGAACGCCACCGCAATTTGCGAAATATCGCTGCGAACCAGTGCGGTCTCGAGCCACACCAAAGCCGCAAAGGCCAAACTCGCAAGAAGCGACGCGTCAAGGGGGTCCGATCTCCAGGCGGCCGCCGCGCATAGGCCGATGACGTATAGGGTCACAAGCGCCAGCACTTGAGTCTTCGCCATCGAGAGACCCCACGGTATTCCCATGCTGTTGTGGTACCCGCGCAGGATTTCCAACGAATAGTTGTGGTAGTCAAACAATAGCCCGTAACTGGATGACGTTACCTTGAAGACGACCGCGAGCCCGACATTTGCCACAGCGAATGTTCCGACGAAAACCTGGACAGCAACAAGTACCGCTGCGCTTCGGGTAACTATCGATCCCGCAATCAGCGCGCACACGGTGGCGATTACTGCGCAAATACCCAGTTCAGCCGTCACCAGTTGAGCAACAAAACACAAGAGTCCACTTACTGTAGCCCAGACGATCTGCCGGGGTGCCGTTTCCGCCGCGATTATCCGGTACGCGACGACGGCATTTAACAACAGCAATACCGTCCGAATGTCGAAAACATCAAAAAACAAGTTCAGTACAATCGAAAAGGCGTAGAAGATCGCACATTGTTGCCACGAAAACCGATCGCAAATCAACAACATCACTGCGGCGAGCAGCGCGGTGGCGGCACAGAAGAAAAATGTAATCATTCCGTAAGCGTCAAGTGCGGATCGAGTGACGGTAAAAGCCGTTGCGATCCATGCCAGCAATTGTGCGGCAGGCCCATACATGGATTGAAAATCACGCCCGCTGATCGCGCGCTGTTGCAGGGCTGTGGCAAGTGCGGGCAGGGACGATCCTTCGGTGACTGTAGGATCGTTTGCCACATGGCTGCGAACTAGAACGATCAACAGCCAGCAGACTGTGAAAACAAGGATAACGACAATCTTCGCCGCCCGCTCACGTAAAGGACTACTGCCTTGCCGCAAACTCCCCTCTAATTCTTTGAGCCTCCTGCCAATGGGGCCTTTCATTTTCTTCCACGGCATGCGGCTGGAAGTAAGAAGAGTTTTCAAGACAGAACTAAGCAAGGCGGAAATCAGAGTTTCCAAGACTCCTCCATCTATTCACTGGCCTCTTTAGGCACGCACGCGGTATTCCAAAGGTCCATCCCGCATCACACTATTTGTTCCGCACATCCCAAGTGAACTAATGACGAGGCTTAAGGCGTCAAATCATTAACAGCAACCCGGTGCCGGAGCACCGCTTTTTGCCATTTCCTCAACCAAAGCTATGGTGAAAGACGATCTACTTGTTTTGGGGTACCTAAGTTGAAAAATTGCTTGACAATGTGCTTTTTTGTGGCTATTGCCCTTCGGCAGTCACTGTTTTGATTTCGCCCGGCCGAGGTCACGAAATCCTTTGTTGTAACCTTCCACTTCATTCACAGGCGCGCAGATTCCTTCCGTAATACCTGCGAATAAGCCGGACCATCCGAAATAGGTGGTGGCGCGATCCGGCAGTCTCTTGAAGGTTCTTTTGGCGCCCACATATGGCGCGGTATAGTACTCGGGATCGAACAGCGTCAGTTGAGACTCCA
>QHWY01000162.1:5554-15943 GCA_003223875.1 Acidobacteriota bacterium
AACCAGACGCGGCTGCCGAAACGGAGCAGATCTTATACGGGTGCTCGGGATCGGGATCCTTTCCTAATAGATATCGGCATAAGCCGATCGGCACGGCCAGCTTGACAGCACGTTGGATGATCGCTTCGTTTGTGACCATTAGCGCCGGAGATGCTAGTCCCAGTGCCACATTGAAAAGAATGATGAGCGCCGGCGTCATGAATGTCGTTATCGCTTCGCAATCGGGGCGCTCGTCCTTGCCGATGTAGCCTTCGCGGACCATCAGCACGTGAGAACGAGTCCGAGATTGAGGACGAAGGGCAACGACAGGATGTCGACGAAAGGAATCAAGAGAATCCCCGCTTGCGCGATCGCCATATTCCAGTAGAACGCCTCGCGGGCACGACCCAACGCAGGCACGGCAATTGTGAAGGGAATCGAAAGCAGGGCCTGCCCGATGGAGCTGTGTTTCTGCAAAAAAATCGTCATGAGGAATTTCGCAGGTATAGGACCAGGAGGTGTAAAAGTTCGAACGATTCTTACAATCCAGTTTGGCAGTCTGGCGTCAGTTCTCATGGCGGTCTCCTTGATATTCCCCGCACACGTCGAGCGCATGTGCCGAACCAGGACACGGCCGGCAGCAACTGGGCAATCCAATGGCTCTACCTGTGTGTCCGCCCGGCAAGTAGACCAAGCCGTGTCCCGCTGCAGGGTCGTAGGCGTAAGTGACCACATACGCGAGCGACGGCTCCGCCGTGTGGCATGTTGAACTCTTTCGGGTCGCACCCTTCGTAAAATGACACCTTGTATGTTTCTCGCTGGGTCTTCCGATACGAGAAGGAAGCGGGCTATCACGCCCTGAATATCGGTAAGCTCCGCCTGGAGCTGATGGAAAAGCCGGCCACTGGCGATCCGCAGCGCCAAGAACCCTTTGAAAGCGCCGCCAATCGTGCGCCTTTTATCAGCGGCCATCAAAATGATGGCCATAGTGCTCTCACGCGTACACCATCCTCAGCGCTCTTCATCGATCGATCATACAGTTAGTGTCTGCGACGTTAATGGAAACGCGATTGCATGAAGGGACAGCGGCCAACTGGTACCGAGCAGGTTCGGTTTTGGTTGTTCCGCGAGTGGCTTGGTTACAGGCGCGCGGTGGTCCCGGTTGACCAAACATGTTTCCAACATCAAAAAAGGAGAAAAAGACTTATGAGAACAGCAACAAATGCCATTGCAGGAGCCGCGATAATGCTGCTCTTTGCTGGAATTGTCGAAAGTCCGGTGTATGCTCAACTGCCCTGGACTGCCGTGCCCGGTACTTGTGCCAGCGCGGACAATAACTTTTACAGCGGAACCCCCTCCTCGGATTTTCCCGTGGTCCGGTTCCGAGTGCCAGGCGGAGCTATCGCCTTCAACGGATTCCATGACGGGTACATTGCGTTCCTTTGCAACGTCGATAATCCCCGAGATTCGGGCACGACCCCGAGGTGGAGTCAATTACAGGTGGCATACAGGGACCCAGATGGGCTTCAGGGTTTAAACGGCAAGGGTACGGAATATCAGGCTTACGTCGAGCTGGTAAGAGTGAACAAGACAACCGGGGCCTGGCAGCGCATCGCGGTATTCGATAGCAATCTCCAGTGCGCTGGGACAGATTGCGTGGCGGATAACAATGTTAAAAATATAGCAGTACCGTTCACTCACACTTTCGATTTTGAGAACTACGCCTACACCGTCTATGCCAGACTCTATCGAGCGCTTGCCACATTCAGCTTGAGTCCAGCAATCTACGAGCTTCGATTGCAGGCAGCGCCCAGTCCAGTGGTTGCAGTGCCCGTCTTATGGACTATCGCTCCGTAGGTGAAGCCATCATATGGCACCCTTCATGAGGCAAGGGAGAAACGTGCATCGATTTCATGTTACTAGCCGCATTTCTCTAAGATTCTTTGAGAAATGTGGCTAGTAGTTGCTTGACGCTCACTTCTTTTGGTGGAATTCCCTGACGACGTCTTCAGGGCTTAAATTCACGGATTACGCCTGGCTGCGCAGTGTTTTGGGTTACAGCGACTGTGTGCGTCGTGCCCAGGAACTATGACAGCGACTCGCAACAGGCTTGTCTTTAAGTCACTGGTATAGAGCATCGGCCCATCGCAATGATGGTGAATCCCATCGAAATGATGATGGTCTATCCCACACCGGTCTCAGATTGCCCCCGAGGTTGATCGTCCAACAGCGTGTCTTCTCCTTCGATATCTATACCTTTCACGATCAGGACAGCGAGCGGCACACCCGAACGGGATGGTCGCTGAAGTGCGATAGCCAGAGCGTTCGACTTTTGAGGAGGTCCGATATGAAGAATTCGATCCGATTGTTACTCACTTCTGTTTTTTGCTCAATTCTAGTGACTACGTTTTCGATGGGAACTGCGGCATCTCAGTCAACGAATCCGCAAAGCGTCCCGCACATGGAAAGTCCGGATCAACGAACCAGCGCTCAGATCCAGGCGGTCGCCAAGCGAGTGCGACACGAACTGCTGATGCTTCCGTACTACAGCGTCTTCGATTGGCTTGAAGGCGAAGTCAAACCTGACGGGTCGGTTATCCTCAGAGGCGAGGTAGTCCGGCCCATTTCGAAATCCGATGCTGAATTCAGAATCAAGCGCATTGAGAGTGTCACGAACGTCGTCAACGAAATCGACGTTTTGCCTCTCTCGACGATGGATGATGGTCTCCGGATCGCGCTGTACCGCGCCGTCTTCTACTCAAATTCCTCTCTAGCGAGGTACAGTCTTGGTCCTGTTTCCCCGATCCACATCATCGTGCAAAATGGCCGTGTAACCTTGAAAGGTGTCGTTGCATCAGAAATGGACAAGCAGCTCGCGTATCTGTCTGCTCGAGGTGTGCCCGGTCTCTTCGAAGTGAAGAATGAGCTGATGACCGAGTATAAAGCTGCCAACTGATGATCATTCGACGATTCATCGAGACCGGGATGAGGGATAGCCACAAAAAGGCACAAAAGGGTCAAACGGATTTTATGTGCTTTTTTGTGGCTATTGCCCTTCGGCAGTCACTGTTTTGATTTCGCGCGGCCGAGGTCACGAAATCCTTTGTTGTAACCTTCCACTTCATTCACAGGCGCGCAGATTCCTTCCGTAATACCTGCGAATAAGCCGGACCATCCGAAATAGGTGGTGGCGCGATCCGGCAGTCTCTTGAAGGTTCTTTTGGCGCCCACATATGGCGCGGTATAGTACTCGGGATCGAACAGCGTCAGTTGAGACTCCAGAGTGTTGGCCCCAACTCGCTTCCAAGTTTCCTCAATCCGCGCGTGGAAACTCTTGGGATAGCCGAGATTATCGAGCCATGCTCTTTCGTCGAGACCGACCGTATTGATGACAAGCGTATCTCCGTCCCACTTCGCAACCGAGTGTCCGTACCATGCCGGGCCGAGATTCTCCAGATTTTGAGTCGAGGGCAATTGCCGCCCGTCAGTCCACAAGTACCGGATCCGGTGCTCCAACTGGAAAACTTGCAGGATCTTGTCTTTCGTTATGATGAACTCGATTGGCTCGTCGTCGTTCAGCAGCCGCGGAAAACCCATCGGGTTACATTCCAACCAGGGAGCGTTGGTTTCCTCCCCGTTGTCATTAAGACGCACTTGCGATGACGCTCTCGCTGCTTCAACGACCTCGCGCAGCACATCGTCCGTATCACCGATACGTCCTTTCATTGCGTCTATGCCAGCCTGGGTCAAAGGAGGAGGCTTGGTTCCGAGGGAATGATCCCGAACCGTCCTCATCCATATTCCTGAGAGATCGTGAGGATCGAAACTCTGGGCCGCCACCTTCTCCGGGAGAAGAAGGACCACCGCCAGAAGGGCCACCATCAAGATCATCAAACGGTGTCTCACGGTTGCGTTCTCCTACGATAACTGACGATTGTGCGACTTTAACGCACTCGACAAACTGTTGTCTAATTTCGTGAGCTTCGGGCTACCCGATAGGCTGCTACGGGCTGTGCACAAAAATTCGGGAACAGTACACAAAAAACACAAGAAAGGACTCAAAGAGGCACAAAAGAATTTATTGGTGTTTTTTGGGTCCGTTCTTGTGCCTTTTGTGGTCAGGTTCCCGTTTTATTGTGCAGAGCCGCCCGGGGGAGAGACGAGAAGGTTGAATTTTCTTGTGCCGATTTCCATCCTTATATAAATAGGAGGCATGAAACGCACCTTTACTCTCCTTGCTTTCGTTTTCGCGGTGGCTGCTGCAGCGCAAACGCGCAACCTGGAAATCTATTGGATCGATGTCGAAGGCGGGGCATCGACCTTGTTTGTTTCGCCGACGGGGGAATCGCTGCTGTTCGATACGGGTTTTCCCGGAAATGGCGATCGGGACGCGACACGAATTCACGCGGCGGCGCAAAAAGCCGGCTTGCGGCAAATCGATCATGTCGTGATCAGCCACTGGCACGCCGATCATGAAGGCGGGCTTAACGCACTCTCGAAGATGATTCCGCTTGGAAAGTTCTACGATCACGGCAACGGAGTCGAACAATCCGACCGTACAAGGCTGGAAGACTACAAAGCCGTCGCAGGAAACAAGCGCACCATTGTAAAGCCCGGCGACACGATTCCTTTTGGCCCGGTTCAGGTTCGGGTTCTGGTTTCAGAGGGTCCGGTAATCGCGAATCCGATTAACGGCGGCGGCCCCAATCCTTTTTGCGCCAATCACCAGCAAATGGAAGCCGCCCCTCCTGAAAACCAACGCATGGTGGGGCTGTCGTTCACATACGGCAACTTCAGGCTTGCGAGCCTGGGCGATCTCGACTGGCAGCGGGAACTCGAACTCGTTTGTCCGGTCAATAAGATCGGCTCGGTTACAGTCTATACAATCAATCGTCATGGCGCGCTCGACAACTCCGGCACTCCGGCGCTTCTCGGCGCGATCCGGCCGCAAGTGATCGTCGTCAATAACGGACCGCGAAAGGGTCTCAATGTGCCGAACAATCAAGTGAAGCCAATTAGTGTTCCAGGCGTGACGCCCGCTCCATACGAAAAGAACCACTACGTGAGACTGGCGAAGACGCCGGGGGTTCTTGACGTCTGGCAGGGACACCTTTCACTCACGGACAGCGCCCCCGCGCACAACACCGCACGTGACATGATCGCTAATCTTGAAGAGGGTCCTGGCGACCAGGGAAATTGGATCCATGCTTCGGTCCGCGCCGACGGCACCTACACGATCGTGAACGGCCGAAACGGATTCACCAAGACCTACAGGACAACCGACGTTAGAAAGTAAAAGCCGTCATCAGGCGAGCGGGTCCGGCCGCAACTGAAAGTGCATGACGATCGGCGGCGTACCCTTGCCGGTTTCCATATGGAAGGGCGTGCGTGTGCTGGTTGAGCCCGCCAATGTCATCATTATCAATGGCGACGACAGCACCACTGGATTGCCGCGCGCTCGTCGCGAAGGGGACGAACAGGCAGAGCAGACCTACGATAAGTGTGTTTCTCATAATTACGGTGCGCGAAAAATAATAGATGAAGATGAGGATTATGTTCAATGTATGGCGTCTTTTGGTGGTGACTCAGTCTCAACTGTAGCGGCGGTCCGCGAAGCGCAAGCGCGGCAGCGCGCAGCCTCAAGAAATGACGGCCGGCGATGTCTAACTTACCGCACTGTCGGCGCCCATAGAGCGCCGCTACAGTTGAGAGATCCCCAAATTTTGAAACTGAGTCACTACCCGTCTTTTGGTAGTGGCGCCCCTCCTAAATTGGGAGGGGCACCGAGCGCAGCGAGGCGGGGAGGTTCCTAAAGACTAATGTTGCAGTCGGCATTCGGAACCACCCCGGCGCTTCGCGCCACCCCTCCTAACTTAGGAGGGGAGCCCACTCCCCCGTCGATTCGCGGCGCGAGCGGCCAGTTGAGCACGAATGCGATGATCGCATTTCAATGTGCTCATTGTAGAGCGTTCGGCAGGGCCACGATATACTTACTCCTAGTCCCAAGACTCGGGCGAACCGTGTGAGGAGGTTTCTATGCGATGCGTAAGTCGGAAAATATTTTCGATCAGTGTGTTCTTGGCGGCAGGCTACTTAACACCGGTAACTAAGGCGCAGCAGCCGGCGTCGGCGACCGTGTTCGAAGGGGCGCGCCTCATTACCGGAGACGGCAGCGCGCCCGTCGCGGATTCAGCATTCGTCGTTGAAAACGGCCGGTTCACCGCGATTGGCCGAAAAGGACAGGTCAAAGCTCCGGCGGGAGCGGCCCATGTGGATCTAACCGGCAAGACCGTCATGCCGGCGATTATCGACGCCCACAAGCACCTCGCCGTGACTCGAGACGCTCTTGTGGATCAATTGCAGCATTTTGCCTACTACGGCATTGGCGCGACAATGAGCCTCGGCCAAGATACGGGCGATGAGGTGTACCCGGTGCGGGCGGAAACCATTCCCAATGCCGCGCGATACCGCACTGCGGGACGCGGCATGACCGGGCCCGAGCCGGGGCGCTCGCAGGCTCCTTTCTGGGTCACCAGCGAGGCCGAGGTGCGGAAGGACGTCGATGAGATGGCCGCGAAGAAAGTGGACATCATAAAGTTCTGGGTGGACGACCGGGATCACACGGTGACCAAGCTGAGCCCGGAGCTATATCGCGCCGGTATCGACGAGGCCCACAAGAAAGGCCTCCGGACGATCGCTCATATTTTTACCTTGGAGGATGCGAAGGGAGTCCTCCGGGCGGGCATCGATAATTTCGCCCACAGCGTCCGGGACAAGGACGTCGACGATGAGTACATCAAACTGGTGAAAGCCAAGCCGAATTTCATTGTGGACCCGAACCTTCCTGATCGCGGTGTGAAGGCGGACCGGAGCTGGCTCCGCGACAGTATGCCCGCCGCGGAGTTTCAGAAAGTTCAGGCAGACACGAAGGATGATCCCAAAGCCCAGCAATTCTTCGGAATCCAGTGCCGTAACCTGGGGAGGCTGAACAAGGAGGGCATCAAGATCTCCTTGGGCTCGGACGGACCCATCCCGTGGGCGGCGCACGAGGAAATGGCGGACATGGCGGGGTGTGGAATGACGCCAGCTCAGGTCATCGTGGCCGCGACGCGCAACGCGGCCGAACTGATGAAACTCACAGACGCCGGCACCATAGCGGTGCGCAAGAGCGCGGACTTCGTAGTTCTGGACGCGAATCCGCTCGACGACATCACGAATACCCGGCGAATCTCGTCCGTCTATCTCCGCGGGTCGCAAGTCGACCGCGCCGGCTTAAGAGCGCGATGGACGAGCGGGAGAACGTCGCGGTAACTCGGGATAGGAGATCCGGAGCCACGGAGGGCAGCAAATCTCTTTTTGTCGAAACCGCGTACGGTTCAAAAATTCGATTGTGCTGTTCCTGTCAACGCGGCAACCTTGTTCGGCCAACTAAAGCGGCTCGTCATCGAGATCCAAGACCATCGCGTACAGGCGGCATTCGAACCATTTCCTGAAATCTTCGATGCCCCGATCGCAAGGCCACGGTCGCGCACTGATCATGAAGAGGGCAAGTCTTCCTAAGACTGTGCCCAGTCTCGCATTGTGCGGCGGGCGTGGAGTACCGAACGACTTCCAACATTAGTGCGGCATAATGAACCAGGGTGCTCCAACAAGAGCACCGCCGCCGTCTGCCGTCGCGTCAACCGTGGCTCGGCTTTTGATTGCCTGTCCACCTATGAATCAGATCTGCGTCTCCCCGGTTGTTTCGTGCCAGAGGATATCGGCGAGGCCATCCCGGTCGAAATGGTTCAGCTCCACTCTGAATTGCATACGGCGTTTTTTTGGCTTATCTTTGTCCGCAAATTCAACGAGCCGGAACCAGGAGGTGCGAAATGAGCAGACGATCTCTAAGTCTAAGGTTGATCGGTGTGGCGGCCGTGACGGCTGTTGTCATTCTGCTGCTGAGCCTCTCGCGCGTTCCGCGAGAGGACGCGGCAAAGACGGGCCCTGCGCCTAAAACTCTGTGGGGCGAACCGGACCTTCAAGGCATATGGACTAACGAATACGAGATCCCCTTGCAGCGACCCGCGCGATATGCAAACAAGGAGTTTTTTACCGACGAGGAACGGGCCGAACTGGATAATGTACGAACGGCCATCATTAATCGAGAGGCCAACGAGAGCCGCCGTTCGCGGGGGACCGAACAGGATGTCTCGGGCGCGTATAACCAGGCGATCTACGTCTCACACAAGCATGTAGGCCGCCGGACGTCGCTGATTGTGGATCCACCCGATGGACACATTCCTTCCTTAACGCCCGAGGCGCAGAAGAGACGCGATGCAATCCGGCAGTTTCAACTCGCGTTATTGCAGTCCACCGACACCTGTAAGAAACAACTGCCCGGCTGCGAGGGTGGGAAGTACGGACCGCCGTCGCCGCGGCGAGCGGAGGCGCCGCCTTACTATCTGGCGACCGGCGCAATGGGAGGTGGCAGCATCAATCGGGCAGACGGTCCGGAGGACCGAACGCTAGGCGAGCGTTGCATGGGCGCGATCCTGCCTGACTTCGGGGGTATCGCTGGTTTTTTCCCTCAGATTGTGCAGTCGCCTGGAACCGTGTCGTTTTTCTATGACACGGGCCAGGGGCAAGGATGGCAGCGCGTCATACCGGTTACGGGGCGTGCGCATCTGCCCTCAGATCTGCGCCAGTGGTGGGGAGACTCTCGCGGTCACTGGGAGGGTAATACCTTGGTTGTCGACGTCACCAATTTCACGCCAAAAACGGACTTTCAGGGATCCCGGGAAAACTTGCATCTGGTCGAACGCTGGACACGCCTTGATGCGAACACGTTGGAATACTCTGTCACCATCGAGGACCCGACGACGTGGACCAGACCATGGACTGTCAAGATGGAATTAAACAAGCAGAGCGACCAGGCGAATCGCGTCTATAAAGAGCCCCGCTGCCACGAGGGAAATTTTGGCATGCCGGCATTGCTCTTGGGCGCGCGCGCTGAGGAGCGTGCTTTCGCGGGCGGCCGAGGCCCGGATCCGGCCACACTGTGCAGCGCCGGATGTGGAGGCTTTGCCGCAGGATTTGCCGATAGCGGCGAGGACAGTAATCCGCTGAATAGATGACAAAGGAGAGCGATCATGCAAAACCGTTTCATCGCCTCGTTGATTGTCGTGGCGATTGCCGCGGCGGCTGTGACTGCCGTAGTCACCATGCGGATACCGCTGCCCGCGCAGGGCGCAGCCACGCCTACGCGCACCGTAGACGGCAAGCCCGACTTCAGCGGGATCTGGCAAGCTCTTAACGAAGCTCACTGGGATCTGCAAGCACACGAAGCGCGTCCGGGAGCCGTAATGCAACAGGGCGTCTACCCCTACGATTACGTAAAGGTGCCCGCGGCACCGGTGCTCGCGCTGGGCTCAGCCGGCGGTGTTCCCGGATCGGTCGGTGTGGTCGAGGGCGACGGTCAGATTCCTTACAAACCCGAAGCGGCGGCGATCAAGAAAGAAAACGCGGAGCACTGGATCGACCGAGACCCCGAGTTGAAGTGTTATTTGCCCGGGATTCCGCGCGCGATGTACATGCCCTACCCGTTCCAGATTGTGCAAAGTACGAACAAGATTCAGATGGCCTTCGCGTTCACCAGCACCGCTCGCACGATCAACCTCGATCAAGTCGAGCCTCCGCCCGACGACACCTACATGGGGCATTCGGTCGGCCGTTGGGAAGGAGATACATTGGTCGTCGACGTCACAGGTTTCAACGGCAAGAACTGGTTCGACCGGGCCGGGAATTTTCATAGCGACGCCTTGCATCTGGTTGAACGTTTCACGCCGATCACGCGTGATGCCATACAGTATGAGGTGACTATCGAGGATCCGAAGGTCTTTACGCGCCCGTGGAAAATCTCCATGCCTCTCTACCGTCGGCTGGAACCAAACGCGCAGCTCCTCGAATACCGCTGCATCGAATTTGTCGAAGAGTTCCTTTATGGAAATCTCCGCAAGCGCCAGTTGGTCAAGCGCTGGGAAGGGGAAACCATGATCGTTGACATCACGCGCAAGGTTCCGCCTGCTGATAAGCTCCATGATTGGTACCGGAGGTGAAAGAGCCGGATTTTCTGTGCCG
This sequence comes from Acidobacteriota bacterium, assembly GCA_003223875.1. GTDB lineage: Bacteria > Acidobacteriota > Terriglobia > 20CM-2-55-15 > 20CM-2-55-15 > 20CM-2-55-15. Next base: position 15,653 of record QHWY01000162.1, read on the forward strand.
TCAGCGCTCGGGCGGCTCCATAGCGGTCTTACGCAGCAGTGCTGCCGCTTGGGGGGACGTCATGAACTTGATCAGTTCGCGAGCCACATCCTGATTCTTCGACACATTGCGGACGGCAACGCCGAAGTGGCCGTATTCGATAAGGTCAGGCGGCAGCGGGCCGAGATACTGGGTGCCGGCGACCGGCTGGATCACGTTGGTCTGCTGGATGCCGATCTCGACTTCGCCGTCAGCGACTGCGACCGCAACCGGCTTGCCTTGGATGATTTTGATCTTGTCCTTGATCTGGTC
>QHWY01000163.1 GCA_003223875.1 Acidobacteriota bacterium
GTGGTTGGAACGTCGATCGTTCCAAGACCGCGGACTCCTATGATCCACTAACGGGAATTTTTACGCCAATGGCTGATATGACCCTCGGCCGAGAACAGCACACGGCGAGGCTGCTGAACGATGGCCGGGTGCTGCTCAGCGGAGGTTTCAACTCCGTATTTTGGCCTGACGGTAGTGTCACCAACGTTAATCTGAACAGTGCAGAGTTAATCACGCCTGTGACACTCCGTCAGCGGCTTCCACGTAAGCTTCCACCCAGGCGGCTCCTACATTTCACTCATCGCCCTCGCCACTTCTTGCTTTCGTCCAGGCTGGACTAACGGGATGGCCAGTGCCATGCCGGAAGAATCAGATCCTCCGATCCTGCAATCCTTGTCTCTCCAAAGCTCTTTTCAAGGGTGATTGAGTTACAGCGGTGCTCCAGCAACGCTGTGATAAGTCCTGCGGCATGCGTTACGATTATGATTTGGGACCGCTCCGCTGCGGACGCGATCAGGCGGGCAAGAGGGGCCAGCAGATCCGGATGGAGACTCGTTTCCGGTTCGTTCAGGACCATCAAAGCCGGCGGCCGCGGTGTCAGAAGGGCAGCGATCCAAAGCAAGTATCGGAGCGTGCCATCTGATAATTCCGCGGCGTCTAAAGGCCTGAGCAGCCCGTGCTGTTTCATCAGCAACGTGAATCGACCGCCGGAGTTGGTAATCGACAGCTGACTTTCAGGGAACGCATCGGACACTGCGGCCGCGAGCGCATCGTGGTTCCCGATTTCCCGAATGGTCTCGATGGCCGCTGCGAGATCGGCGCCGTCGTTGCCTAGAATCGGTGTTCTTGTGCCAATTTGCGACAGACGTGCAGGAGCATCCACATCAGTTCTGAAATGGTCGTAGAAACGCCATGCACGGATGGACTCTCTCAGAAGCAGTGTCTCCGGAGCGTTCCTGGGATCGGCGACATGCGTCATCATGCTGTCGAAGACAGCGAGATTTTTTGTGGCTATTTTCCAGTTGCCGTCATCACCTCGAATGCGCACGAGGGGCCCCTGTCGGTCTACCAGCGTCGATGCCGGCCGAAGGAGAGGACCGTGCCAAATACACTCGCGCTTGATTTCGGGATCGAGCGAAAACGCAGAGCTCGAGGGGCTGGGCAAACCCAGATCGATTAAATAGCCAAGATCGTCGCTCGAAAATCCCATACGAAGATTCACGGGCTGCTCTCGTGGCGTCCCTTCGACCGGGTACTCTCCACTGCGGACTGACCGCGAAATAGATTCGGGACCCGCCCAAAGCGTGGACTGTAAACCTCCTTCTCTCGCCAGTGATGGCACGACTCGACCCTGCGCGGTATCGCCAAGCAGACGCAGCGCACGATAGAAGCTCGATTTCCCGCTTCCGTTCGCGCCAGTGACGAGATTGAGGTTTTGCAATGGAACGACGATGCTGCGTAAGGAACGGTAATTGGAAATGGCGACCGCCGTGAGCATCCGACCATTGTATTGCCACGAAGAGCCCTCATTAGAGCTAACGTTCGAGGACGCGATTTTGCGGGCGGAACATCAAACAATGCCGCTCGCCCTCTATGACGATGCGATAAGAGGGCTATCGGACATGACGCCAGACGAGGGATTGGCTACATCAATAAAGCGCCTCAACTTTCGATATCTATTAGCTTCGAGAACGGCGCTTGAGAATCCAGCCCCATGGTATCCCTATCTTCAACCGAGATTTCTAGCATCCCCTGCGGACACGGCCTACGAAGACGAACGCGTCGTCGTGTACCGACTGCGCTGACTCGCAGGATGGATGCACTAGGGCGAAGGATTTGGCCCCTAACGCGGTAAGCTCCAGTGTGAAGGAAGTCAGCCATTGCACTGTCTGGCGAATGGCCGGAATAAGCGAGCCTGTTCCGATTGAAGGTTCGCGGTGGAGTGCGCTAAATTCTCATAACGCTCAGCTATGTTAAATGCACCGTCGAGCGGCGGCAAGCGAAGCAATAAGCTGGGGCACGCGGTCATACAAGTCGCGTAATCACTTGGTGGCGAATGGATCCTAACCAAGCTTGAGGATTCTGTTCACGCAAACAGCAGTCAGCTTGCGAACACGACTATTCAGCATGGCGTCGGGTTTGGGAGACAGTAACAACAAAACGGTCATAGAGGCGGGTCTTGTTACGGTTGCATGTCTCGCGCTGTTTCTGCCGTTTCTATCATTGCAGTACGATACAAATGGACTAGTCGAGGCGTCGGCTGTTGAAGCTGGAAACCTTCTTCACAAGAATCATCTCCTTTATCGGATAGTTGCCTACGTTGCGTATCGCGGACTCCTGAACGCGGGTTACGCCGGAAAAGCCATCGTGGTGCTTCAATGGATCAATGCCGTCTGCGGGGCTTTGGGCGTTGGTTTCGCCTACATTACATACAAGCTCACGGCAAATAGCACGGTGGCCGCGATCGCAGGAACAACTCTGGTTGCTTGTTCATTCATTTACTGGCTGTTTAGCACCGACGCAACCTATGTTACCCTCGCCGCGATGTTTGCGAGCGCCAGCGTGGCCGTTCTCCTTGCGGCTCATTCGCCGGTTCATACGATTGCGGCGGGCCTACTCACGGCGCTCGCAATACTGACATGGCAGGCAAGCGTCTTCCTAATTCCAGCTTTGATTATGGTCTGTCTTTACTGCCGAGCCGACCTCGGCCACCAAACGAGAGCGCGCTATACGCTGTTATACACTGCTACTGCTTGTCTAGTGGCAGGTCTGGCGTACGTATGCCTTGCCTTCTGGCAACACGGCATCATGGGCGTATCGGCTCTGGCACGATGGCTTACGAGTTATGGCGAAACTGGCACACTGCCGATGTGGGGAAAATGGGACGAAGGGCGTACGGTGATTGCGCTTCGCTCGGCCCTGTCATCAATACTGCCGCTTCCACTCGCCGTGCCCTTGACTGAAATACGATGGGGTATACAGCGCGGAAGGATCGCAGTCGATGTGGCTCTGTTGGGATTCGGGTTCCTGGGTTTATTGGCTGGTTTGAAAACCCAGGCAAAAGCTATATGTTTCTTGCTGGGCTACGCGATTTTTCTCCCCTTCATCATCTGGTGGGATCCCTTCGAACCAAAGTGGTTTCTAGTTCCAAACCTATTCCTCGCGGCCTTTTTTTCTACGTCATTGGTCCCCTGGTTCCAGAACCGCTATGTTTCCGTTGCCATTACGGGAATTCTATTATGCGTCGCCGCGACAAATTTCATCACGACCATTCGGCCGCGGCACAATGATATCGGTCCCTTCAGGCACATGGCACAATGCGTTGCCGAAAACCTCCGCCCCAATGATCTTTTTCTGGCCGCCGAATGGGGCTGGCCAGATTATCTCGAATATCTACATCACCGCAGATCGCTTAGCCTCATCAGCAATTCTTCTTCGCTACGAGAGGCACTGGATGAAGTTCAACGCGACGGCGGCCAAGCCTTCACCTTAGACCCGAACGAATTTTCGGATGCCCACATTTCATGGCTGAAGAGCCAGTCTGGTATCGACCGCAACGACTTGCGTCGTCTCGCGGTCACGCCAGCATTTTTGTGTTACGGAAGGACAATCTTTGCTGTGCCTACGTCGCCCTAGGCCCCGGAGTTTTCAGAAGCGGAGGACGGTCCCAATTATTCGCATCGAGGCGGAGGAGCTACGAAAGCATTGAGCTGCCGGCAATACGGACAATGATAAAAACCCACCCCACAGAATTGACTTCGACCAGAGTTGTCCTGAAATCGTGAAAGTGTTCCAACGTATGGTGGCAAACGACAGCATCAACAGAATTGCTTCCCAATGGGATTTCTGCTGAGTTCGCTTTAAGAAAACTAACGCGCGAGACATGGGCTCTTTGAGAAACGTTCAGATCAATTCCGATGATTCGACACGTGTACGACTCGTAATGAAAGCTGCCGGGTCCGCAGCCTAGATCGACTACAACTTGTTGTTCGGTTAATCTGGCAAGAACGTTTTCCATTCGTATCCGAATCCTTGGGCGATAGCGGCGTCTGCGCGAATAATACCTCGACCAAACACCAGATTGGAGATTGATGATGTCTGAGAATGATTCGCGTACATACCCATCGGCGGCCGGCGGACAAGTCATGCGCCGGCGCGATTTTATCTGCACTAGCGCGTCGGGGCTCGCCGGCACAGCCCTCGCCACTGCCGGGTGCGGCCGCGTACCGGAGAGCCAGAACGCGGGCCGGCTTGGCAATCTACGCTCCGCGACTCCACAGGAGCTTCAGGGGCTGGTCGGGGACGGGCGAAGGCGCCGCATCCTCTTGCGGGGAGGGGTGGTGCTCACGCTCGACTCCAGGCTGGGCGACTTCGAGAAGGCGGATATCCTGATCGACGGGAAAACAATCGCCGAGATTGCGCCCACCATCTCCGCATCCGATGCTGAGATCGTCGACTGCTCGGGCACGATCGTCCTGCCTGGGTTCGTCACGACGCATCATCATCAGTACGAAACGCTGCAGCGCAGCAACATTCCGGATGGACTGCTTCAGGGCGCATGGCCACAGGAAAGCTATAACTCGGTTGTTCAAAACATCTGGACCGCGGGCCGCATTGCCAATCCGCAGAACCCGAATTCAATTGGTCTAAGTAACCTCTAACCCCGCGCCAACAACTTCCAATAATCGCACTCGCCACTTGCTTCCAATACCAGATGGTGGACTGACGACGCCGATAACATTCCGTCAGATCCCCGAGAATGACTTGGGTGTGTGGCGACTAAAGCCAAAGTGCTTCAATAACCATGTTGCAAGTCGCGGCGGGTGAGTAGGAGTCATCGCTTTCCTTCTTCAAGTACACGAACTGGCTTGATGCTCTTCGAGCAGTCCGCCGCCCCCCAAAATGCCAACGACACTTGCAACCCAAGGCAACAGTGAAAATGGAAGGAAAAGCAAGCTGCGAATCTCGTGCCCTGGGACAATACCCACTCCGACCAAACCGGACTTCATAATCGAGAACAATAGAGAGAAGAGCCAATAGCCGCCGAGGCAGGCCACGAACATCAAAACTATCGGAACACGGTGAGACGGTTGGAATTTGGCAATAATCCAGCCGCTAAATGCACCGACAATCAATCCCATTATCGCGGTAAGAAATGATAGAAGAAGAAAATACATCCCGTAGTAAACCCACCAACTGGGCGGTATTTGGTATTGCATACTGGCGAAATTTATCTGCAAGCTAATGCTCTGGAACAAAGGGCGATCTAATGGTGAGCGATAGAACGCAAATATGATCCATCCGGTACTCAGCGCCGCGAGCGTACGAGTTTTTTGTCGCCATACCTCCCGAAGCGAACTTACTGCGATTGCAGTTACGATTTGTCGCCAATACCAAAGACGTTGGCGGCCATTCCGGTACTGTTCTATGAGATCCCCGAGAATGGCCTCGTTTTGTGGGCTGCATCCGAACTGTTTCAATAGCCAAGTTGCGACTGCTGGCGGTTGATTGGATCTCATGCTTTGCCTCCTTCAAGCTCAGGCAGGCCGTGCCATAGCTTCACAAGAGCACGTTGCGTCTCTCGAACTTCCTTCAGTCCTCTAGCGGTAACACGGAAATATCTCTTCGCCCGACCACCGCGTTCTGGTGTCGCCTCGCCAAGCTCGGATGTGACGAAGCCTTTATCCTCCAGCCGCTCTAATGCGGCGTAGACACTGCCAATCGCCACGTCACGACCAGTCCGCTTCTCCAATTCCTCTGATATCGGGACCCCGTAGGCGTTATCACCGAGACGGATGAGCGCCAGCATCACCATTAATTCAAAGTTGCCGAGTTGGTCCTTCCTAGTCATTTACTCAAGGATAGTGAATAAACTAGTACCGATGCAAGGAATCAAGGATGCTGCTGCTTCTCTTCGCTACTGCACATATCTTGCTATATCCAGGTAGGTAAGAGTAAGATTAGTAAGAGTAGGAGAAAACAACCATGCGCGTGACATCGAAGGGACAGGTCACGATTCCACAAGACATCCGGGAACGTCTCGGCCTATTTCCCAATACCGAAGTCATTTTCGACGTCGTCGGAGACACTGTACGCATTCGAAAGCAGAAGCGAAGTAAAAGCCGCGGGCACCGGCTCATAGAACATCTGCGAGGTAAAGGGACAATAAAACTGACGACCGACGAAATTATGGCCTTGACCCGAAACTAGCGTGGCAGAGGTTCTGGTTGACAGCAATGTGATACTCGACGTCCTGACCGAGGACCCAAAGTGGTTGGAATGGTCGGCATCCAGTCTTGCTGCCTGTGCAGAGCAGGCCATTCTTGTCATCAATCCCATCATATATGCCGAGGTTTCCGTCCGATTTGAGAGTATCGAAGACGTGGAGGATGCATTAGCCGTCGGTTACTTCCGTCGGGACCCACTGCCATGGGAAGCTGCCTTTCTCGCTGGAAAATGCTTCCTGCGGTATCGACGGCGAGGAGGTCGACGCGCCGCGCCTTTACCGGACTTCTACATTGGAGCACATGCTGCAGTTCGCGGCATGAAACTGCTGACTCGCGACACACACCGGTACCGGACCTCCTTCCCAAGGTTAGAACTGATCTCACCGGAAAATCATGAATGACCGGAGTGACTGGGCGATGGCGCATAAATCGCCGCACATGCTGTGGTCCGCAAAAACGAAATCCCCTGTTTTTGAAAGAAGTCTTCTCACGCTGCACTCCGTTCCAATTTGTATTCGTGGTGAAGGCCTCCGAGTATCGGAGTCACTACAATGCGATGATCCTTCGGAATGCTATGCCGTTGGAGTTCAACCTTCTGGATACTCGGGTCTGGAATTCCCGGTCCGAGGCTCATATGCGGGCGTGACCGATTGTACAAGTTCGCAATCAAAAACCCATAATATCGAATCCCAAGAAGTTCGATATCGATGGCATCCCTGGTATGGTCGGGCAGTCTGGATCCGCGTCTGATCGGAGCCGAAAGCCGATTATGAACGAGGCGGTGATCTCTAAAATTGCCAACGCGATTGCTT
>QHWY01000145.1 GCA_003223875.1 Acidobacteriota bacterium
AAGCAGCGTTACGCAGGCCATGCCCGGCAAGCCGGCCACATTTTGAATCAATGCGGTGTCGGCGCTTACATGTCGCGTTACTCGGTGGTCGTCGACGAGGACATTGATCCATCCAACCTGCAGGAAGTGATGTGGGCGGTCGCCACTCGTTCGGATCCTGTGACGAGCATCGACCTCATCCAGCGCGGCATGGGCTCGAAAAATGACCCGATGTACGTCACGTATCCAGACGACGCTCCCTTCAGCTCCAAAGCGATCATCGACGCTTGCCGGCCTTTCAACCATCTGCACGACTTTCCTGCCGTTGCGGAAGCGAGTAAGCTTCTACAAGATAAAATCCGCGCAAAATGGAAGGACCTGTTCTAACAGGGTGTCTCCATACCGGCGAAGAGCAATGAACGGGATCGATTTTCATCATTTGGGAGCCGACAGACGATGGCTGCGGTCGACGCCGCTCAATTGCGAATTGATGAATGTCGGACTCGATTACTCTTCTTCGCTTGCAAATTGATGAGCATCGAGCCCACCTGATGCGCTTCAAGCCGCAATTGAACAATTCCGGGCGCGATCGCTTCTCGTCAAGTGCAGATTGACGAGCGTCGGGTGCGACTGATCCTCGTCAAATCCAAATTGATGACTGTCGCGTGCCGCTGACGCTTCTCAAGGAGCAACTGACGAATGCGAGACGCGACGGCTGTTCCTCAAATGCAAATTGATGAACGTCGGACGTGACGGATGTTCCTCAATTGGCGATTGACGAATGTTGCGCCCGAGCGACGCTCCCGATGTCCAAATTGATGCGTGTCGCACGCGACTGATGCTTATCAAACGGTAACAGAGGAACGTGGGTCCCGAATGATGTGCGTCAAACGGTAACTGACGAGCGTTGGGCCCGATTGATGCTCCTCATGCGCAAATGATGAACGTCGCGCGCAATTGATGCTCTTCAGCGCAAATCGATGTCAAGTTTCCACTTGTCGGATTGAGAATGAGCTGGAAGTGTATCCGGAGTATGATTTCAAACTCCGGCGCGAGGTAGGAGGCAGGATGATGAATAAGTTGTATTTCGTTGCGTCTTTGTTCGCGGTCGTTGTACTTCGGGCTGCGGCGATTCCGGTGGCTGCGCAGTCCGGAGCGTTCGTCCCGGTCAGCGAGGCGATCGAGGCCAATCCCGATCCGGCCGACTGGCTGCACATCAGTCGAACGTACAATCAACATCGTTTCAGTCCACTCAACCAGATCAACAAAGGCAATGTCGCTCAACTGCGCATGGCTTGGTCGCGCGGTCTTGCGGCGGGAACGCAGGAATCGACGCCGATCGTCTATCGCGGTGTGATGTACGTGATCGCTCCGAGCGCCAGCATTCAGGCCCTCGACGCTACCAACGGCGATTTGATTTGGGAGTATGACCGCCAGTATCCACCGGGCATCGTGGCCAGGGCGGCGCGAAGCAAGAGCCTGGGTATTTACCAGGACATGATCTACTTCGGCGCCCCGGATGGATTCCTGGTCGCCCTGGATGCCCGGACAGGCAAGCTGCGCTGGGAAACAAAGGTCGATAATGGCCAGATCACAGCCGGTGGATTGCTGGTCGCCGATGGCAAAGTGATCTCGAACCGTACCTGCCAGCAGGCGAAGCGCGAGTTCTGCTTCATTGCTGCGCACGACGCCAAGACAGGCAAAGAGGTCTGGAAGTTCTATGTCACGGCCGCGCCAGGCGAGCAGGGCGGTGATAGCTGGGGCAACGTGGCCGTGGACCAACGGGCCGCCGGCCCGTGGGGCTTGCCTGGCTCATACGATCCGCTCCGGAAAGTCCTCTATTGGGGCGTGGCCAATCCGAATCCGTACACGCGGTTTAAACGTCATGGCAGCTACGACGCCGTTCCCCTCAGCTCTCCAGCGGACCTCTATAGCAACTCGACCGTGGCGCTCAACGTCGAGACCGGCAAGTTGGTGTGGTACTTCCAGGAACTGCCCGGTGACGATTGGGACGCCGACCATAACCATGAACGCATACTGGTTCGCACCCGTGTGAACCCGGACCCGCGATTCGTCAAATGGATCAATCCGGCGTTGACAGCCGGGACCGAGCAGGACGTCGTGATCACCGTCGCCGAAGGCGGTGGCATGTTTGCCGTCGCACAAGGGACCGGCCAGTTCCTGTGGGCGCGTCCGTTCCCGTTCGACGATCCGAACATCAACCTGAACGTCGTCGACGTCAAGACCGGGCGGACGGCCGTCAACCCCGACAAACTTTTCAAGAAGGACGGCGACACCGTCCTCGAGTGTTACCACAACACGCGCGGCCTGTGGCAAATTGCCTATCATCCCGGCAAGAACTCGCTCTACGTTCCGTTCCACGATCAGTGCTTGTCGATGCAGGCGGTCAATTCCAGCCCGACCGGCTATGGGCCCCGGACCGGTGTCCTGCGTCCCGGCGCCGACCCGAAGGCATACATGGGAATAGCGAAGATCGACGTCGCAACGGGCGAGATGCGGGTGATCTACTCGCAACCACAGCCGACCAATGGATCAGCGCTGGCAACCGCGGGCGACCTGGTGTTTTTTGGCGATCTCAACCGGCGTTTGCGCGCCCTGGACGCGGACAACGGCAAGGTCCTCTGGGAAACGGTGGTCGGCGGGATCATCGTCAACAGCACCATCTCCTATGCCGTCAACGGCAAGCAATACATTATGGTGTTCACAGGCAGTGCACAGTCGGCCACAACCGGGCCGCTCGGCGTCGCCGGCAACGCCATGCCGCCCGCGGTGACCGGACATAACGCGATCTACGTTTTCGCGTTGCCCTAATCAGCCTAGTGTTGCGTTTGAAAATTGCGTTGACGAATTCCCCTCCTCGCAGAGGAGGGGTGGCGCGAAGCGCCGGGGTGGTCAGTTCGGCGAAATCCAGGACGTGCCGGTCTGACCACTATTACGGCTTCGCGCTATCGCGCTCGCGCTTCGCGCCCGTCTGCGCCGCTTTCGGTGGCTTCGCGCCATCTTATTGGTGGCGCATCCTCCCCTCCTCTGCGAGGAGGGGAATGCAGCTCTGCCGAACCATAAGTAACCGTAATTATGAAACGCAACACTTGGAGTCGGGATTCGGGGTTCCCAGAGCGAATTTCGAGCGCACTCTGATATCTCTAAGTTTTTTGTAAACTGCGCCCTATCATCGTCCGATAAAGAGCCTGGAACGCGCAAAACAGGGCTTTTGTGGCGTCGAGGGTCTAACACTAGGGCAGCAAATGATTCAGACGTGGTCGCTCAAGAAGAAGCTGATACTTGTCACGATGACAACGAGCATCGCGGCACTCGCTTTTTCCACTTTTGGATTCCTGCTCTACGACCTGCTGGAATACCGCAAGGGGATGCATCAGGATCTACTGACCGAAGCGCAAATTGTGGGCGCCACCAGCACGGCGGCTTTAGTCTTTAGCGACGAGCAAGCTGCTCTTGATATCCTGCAAGGGCTGAGCCGGCGGCGCAGCTTCATCGAAGCCAGTATCTACGATGCACAGGACAACTTGCTGGCTACCTACCCATCAGTGGAGCGCGGTGCTACACAGCTCACAGAAGGACGAAGATTATTTCAATCGAGGGGCGGCCGTATAATCCGGGTCGAATGGCCGACTTACCTCGATCGTCAAAAGATCGGCACCATCGTGATCGAATCCGATGATCGCGATTTCAAAAAGCGGACTCTCACCTATCTACTCATTGTAACGGGACTGACGGTCTTATCCTCGTCTCTGGCCTTCTTACTCTCATGGAAGCTCGGCAGACTGATTACTAATCCGATTGTAGAGCTGAAGCAAGCGATGAAAGACGTGTCCATCGACCGCGATTACTCGCTGCGCGTGCCAAAGAAATCCTCGGACGAAATCGGAGAACTGATTGATGGATTCAACTCCATGATCGGTGAAATTCATGGGGCGGAGCAGGAGCTCCGGAAATTGAATGATAGCCTCGAACAGCGTGTCGCAGAACGCAGTCAGGCTGCCGAGGAGCGTGCCGAGGCGCTAATCGAATCGGAGAAGCGCTTGCGGCATGCGAAGGAACTCGCCGAGCAGGCCAATCAAACCAAGAGCGCATTTCTCGCCAACATGAGCCATGAACTGCGGACTCCGCTGAATGCCATCATCGGATACAGTGAAATGCTGGAAGAAGAACTAGGCGATCTAGGGGCAACAGAACACCTTAAAGACGTCTCGAAAATCAATGCGGCGGGTAAGCACCTCTTGTCGGTCGTTAGCGATATTCTCGATCTTTCCAAAATCGAAGCGGGCCGGGTGCAAATAGATCCTGGTCCCTTCGATTTGCGTACGCTCATCGAGGAGGTCCGCGCTACCTTCGAGCCGATTGCCGCAAAGAAGTCGAATCGAGTAACGATCTCGGCTCCCGAAAAGCTTCCCATGTATTCAGATCAGACCAAGATCCGCCAGGTGCTGATGAACCTGTTGAGCAACGCCAGCAAGTTCACGGAATCCGGTACTGTCGCGATTAGCGGGTACCAGGAAATCCACACTGGGTGGGTTACTGTAGAAGTTCGCGACACAGGCATCGGAATCGATGCTGAACACATTGAGCGTATTTTTAAGCCGTTTGTTCAGGCAGATGCGTCAACCGCTCGCAAGTATGGCGGTACTGGGCTGGGTCTGCCAATCAGCCAAAAGTTCTGTCAATTGCTTGGTGGCGACTTGACTGGTGTAAGCACGCCCGGCGAGGGCGCTACGTTTACAATGCGGATTCCTACCACATACGTCCCACGTAACGCCGATCAATTAAACGACCCGACCAAAAGCGAACCGGTTCTCGAGAAGCCCGGCGGGCCATCGACGGAAGCGGTCTCCTCTGTTCATTGCGTTGTCGATTCCGCTACAGACTCGGTCGTGGTGATCGAGGATGACCGAGACGGAAGCGAGTTACTGGCCCGCCTGATATCGAAGCAAGGCCTGAAGGCGATCCAGTGCGATAACGCGGTGAAGGGGATCATTGAAGCAAGGCAAAGACTGCCACTTGCCATAACTCTCGACATCCAAATGGAAGGTATCGACGGTTGGCATACCCTGAAGATTCTTAAAGATGATCCCCAATTGTGCACTATCCCAGTGATCGTGCTCACCATCGTCGATGATAAGGCCCGGGCCCTCAAACTAGGCGCATTCGAATTTCTGACTAAACCATTGGACATTGAAGAATTCCAAGCCGCGATCGAGAAATGCAGATCGAACCGCCAGACAGGCCACGCGGCATCGTGTGAGAAAGAAACGGAGTTGTCTCCCGCGTAGAATCGTCTCACCGTTGTAGATACCAAGACCGGTCCAGTATTGTCCTCAGCATCATGCAAGCGGCTTTGCACAAAAAATACATCGTGGGCGCTCATAGAGCGCCCCTACAGTTGCGCACCCCAAGCTGTAGGGGCGGTCTATGACCGCCCAGGATTTTTTGTGCAAAGCCCATGCAAGCTGAATTGAGCGGCTTTACGGAGGGGCAATTTGTTTTGCACCTCAATTCTAGGCCGTCGCGTAAAATAGGCTACTTGGGGAATTGAGCCTCTGAGGTACAGCCGATGCATCGATTCAAGATTTTGTTTTTGTTAGCTCTGGTCGTCATCCAGGTGAGTCCTTATAAACTTGAAGCTTCCGATATCGCCATCGTTGTCAGGCAAGATGTTCCAATCGATAACCTTAGTTTTGCTGAGCTAAGAAAACTCGTCCTAGGGGACCGCCAATTCTGGTCTTCCAACTTGCGAGTGACTTTGCTCATCCGAGCCCCTATAGCTCGGGAACGCGAGGTTGTTTTGAACGATATCCTGCAGATGACCGAAGCACAGTTTCGCCAGTACTGGATCGGTAAGGTCTTCCGCGCGGAAACCGCTGTCGGACCTAAAACTGTTTACTCCAACGATATGACTGCAGGACTTGTGGAGAGTATTCCCGGCTCGATTGCCTTCATGGATGCGGCCAACGTTCCGAAAGATTTGAAGATTCTTCGGATTGACGGGCTGTTGCCCGGTGGGAAGGGTTACCGTTTACACTGAGGGCAACCCTCTTACTCCTCATCCCCGGCCACACGCAGAGCGTCTTATTTACCTATATTCCCGACGGATTCGGGTCCGACAAAAGCGCAACGACCACAGGGACAGCCGAAGGCAAATTAGCTTTAAAAAATTCGAATATGATCTTGTGGTGACCTATGACGTCGTCATTGTCGGCGGAGGTGCTGCCGGACTAATGTGCGCGATTGAAGCCGGAAACCGCGGGCGGGCGGTTGCAGTTCTGGAAAGAAACGATGCTGTAGGTAAGAAGATCCGTATTTCCGGAGGGGGCCGCTGTAATTTCACGAACATCTACACGACCCCGGAACACTTCATCTCGGGCATGACGAACTTCCATAAATCCGCTCTCTCCCGTTTCGAACCCGATGATTTCATCCAAATGGTGCGCCGGCACCGAATTTCGTATCACGAAAAGAAACTCGGGCAGCTCTTCTGTGACGGCACGTCGCAACAGATCATCAATATGCTGTTAAAGGAATGCGCGGAGGCTCACGTTCAAATCCATCTGAGCTGTTCGGTAACTGAAATCCGAAAGGACAAGAACTTCGTCCTCTATAGCAATCTGGGTGAATTCCAATGCCAATCGCTTGTGATTGCAAGCGGTGGTCTATCCATTCCGAAGATGGGAGCAACAGATTTCGGTTACAAAGTCGCGCGCCAATTTGATATTCGCGTCACGGAGCCTCGGCCAGGCCTGGTTCCGTTGACAGTTGGCGGCGACGAGGGACGATCGCTCCGCGAGCTCAGTGGAGTTTCATTCGATGCCCATGTGGCGTGCGGCCGTGTCTCGTTTCGCGAGAATATTCTTTTCACGCATCGTGGCTTGAGCGGCCCGGCGATCCTTCAGATCTCGTCGTACTGGAAGCCGGGAGATGCCATCACCATCGAACCCAGACAACAACCTCGCCGATTCACTCAGAAATGGCGCGAATTATACGGCACGAAGCCCATGTCGAGATGGACCCTGACTCCCTCGGGTACGGAAGGTTACACGAAAGCGGAAGTGACCGTGGGCGGTGTCGATACGAACGAACTCTCATCCAAAACGATGGAGGTCCGCAGTGTGCCGGGCCTATACTTCATCGGCGAAGTCGTCGACGTCACCGGACATCTGGGTGGCTTCAATTTTCAA
>QHWY01000480.1 GCA_003223875.1 Acidobacteriota bacterium
CTACCTGAATACCTCACATCTTCCTCGCGCAACAAATCTATTACGGATCTCAACCAACTTCGACTCTGGATCGAAACAGATCCCGAGGTTCCAGACGACGAGTGGTACAAGGATTTTGGACATTCAAACTATGCGGAGAAGGGCGATATCCGAAAACTTTCCTGCTGGCAGGTCAACAGATCGAGGAACAAAGCTATAGCGGGGCTGAAAAATATGCTCGATCGCCTCTAGATAGTCTGCAGTGCGCGCGCTCATGCTCACCATAGGCCGGCAGTGATGGATTTGCGAAATCCAGCGAAGGAAATCGCTTTTCCTGCGATGGATTTGTGAAATCCACCATTGGAATTCGCTTTTCCTGTGGAGGATTCGCGAAATCCGTGGTGGAAATCGCTTTTCCAGCGGAGGAAATGTGAAATCCAGTGGTGGAAATCGCTTTTCCGGTGGTGGACTTGGGAAATCCAGCGGTGGAATTGGCTTTTCCACCGCGGATCTGGGAAATCCACTGCTGGAAATCGCTTTTCCAGTGCGGGATTTGTGAAATCCACCATTGGAAATCGCTTTTCCAGCGACGGATTTGCGAAATCCAGCGGTGGAAATCGCTCCTCCTGCAGTAGATCTGGGAAATCTCCATTGGAAATCACTTTTCCGGTGGCGGATTTGTGAAATCCCGCACTGGAAATCGCTTTTCCAGCACGGGATTTGTGAAATCCAGCGCTGGAAATCACTTTTCCCGTATTGGATTTGTGAATTCCAGTGGAGACAATCGCTTTTCCCACACTGGAAAAGGAAAATCAGTCGAAGGAAATCGCTTTTCCCGTGACGGATTTGTTAGAAGTTGCCTGCTGCATTATCCCAACGGGTTTGTACAACAGGTTTGCAAACTCTTCCGTGCATTCCATCTGGTCAAATCCGATTTTATTCCGGGTAAAGAAGGGTGATATCCTCGACCGGCCGAAAGGAGGCATCAATGAAACCTGTTCAGGAACAAATAAGGATGAAAATCCCCGCGGAAGCGGTGGAACTATACACACGTTACATTCACGGCGAGGTCAGCCGTCGTGACTTCCTTCGTGGAGTGAAGCGTTTCGCCATTGCTGGCCTTAGTGCGGAGGCGATTGTCCAGGCGTTGATGCCCAACTACGCACTAGGGCAGCAGGTTCGCAAAGACGACGAGCGCATCAAGGCGACGTACGAAACCATACCCTCGCCCAACGGAAATGGCTACATCCGGGGCTACTTCGCCCGGCCATTTAGCCAGGATAGCCGAGCCGAAACACCGACCAAGCTGCCTGCCGTTCTCGTCGTACACGAGAATCGCGGGCTGAATCCCCATACCGAAGACGTCGCTCGGCGGTTCGCCCTGGAGAACTTCATAGCATTTGCGCCCGATGCGCTGACGACGGTTGGTGGCTATCCCAACGACGACTACAGGGGCGGCCAGTTATTCGGCAAGATCGATCCCGGCAAAAGGATTCAGGATTTCCTCGCATCCGCGCAATGGTTGAAAGCACATCCGCTCTCGACCGGCAAAGTCTGTGCGACCGGCTTCTGCTTTGGCGGAGGCGTCTGCAATACCCTGGCGACTATGATGGGCGCGGATATGGCCGCCATTGCTCCATTCTATGGCGGCAATCCTATGCTGGCCGACGTGCCGAAAATCAAAGCAGCGGTACTCATCCACCATGGCGCGCTCGACGCCACCCTCGTCAAGGCCTATCCGGCGTATGAGGAGGCCCTGAAGAAAAACAACATACCGTGTGAGGCCCACATCTGGCCGAACTCGGTTCATGGTTTCTTTAATGACGCCACGCCCGAACGCTACAACAAAGTCACTGCGCCGCAGGCATGGGCTCGCACGATCGAGTGGTTTAACCAATATGCCCGACCCTCGTCCTAGGTAGGCCTCTCAGATAGTAGGGCAGGGAACTCCCTGCCCTACGGAACTGGATGTTATTGGCGGCTCGGCCGGTGCGATTGCCGCGCTCGATGTG
Source organism: Acidobacteriota bacterium (assembly GCA_003223875.1). Lineage (GTDB taxonomy): Bacteria > Acidobacteriota > Terriglobia > 20CM-2-55-15 > 20CM-2-55-15 > 20CM-2-55-15. The sequence goes on from QHWY01000480.1 coordinate 1,992, forward strand.
TTAAACAAGGTCAGCGCCAGCGAGCACCTGCTGAACGCCGCAGTCCTTTGCGGCGAGCGGCTTTTGCGGGAGCAGCAGCCACAAGTCCGTGGGGTCGGCTTGAAGACCGACGTGGCTTCGACCCAGCCATTGACCGGATTCTCCCATGGCGCGGCGGGAATCGCGTGGGCGCTGCTCAAGCTTGCGGCATGGAGCCGAGAGGCGCGATTCCGCGAAGCGGCCAAATCGTTCATTGCCTACGAGCGGAGCACGTTCGTCGCGGAAAAGGGCAACTGGCCGGATTACCGCACGTGGTTAGAAGAAGATCAGTCTGCACCGCGGTTCATGGCCGCCTGGTGCCACGGCGCGCCGGGAATTGGTTTGGCTCGCATTGACGGCCTGCAATATATGGACGACCGTGAGACTCGAGAAGAAATCGAGATCGCGCTCCGAACGATCGTCGAATCGAACTTCGGGATGAGCCACTGCCTCTGTCACGGCGACCTTGGCAATTTGGATGTTCTGCTTTACGCCGCGCAACGAATGGATAATTCGTGGTGGAATCAAGCCGGGGAACGGCTGGCCTCCGAGACCATCGCCAATATCGCGGAGCAAGGATGCCTTTGCAGCAGGCAGACTTCCGTGGCGTCGCCGGGAATGATGGTTGGCCTGGCCGGGATTGGCTACGGTCTGCTGCGGCTAGCCAGCCCGGAACGGTTTCCCTCCGTGTTGGTTCTGGCGCCGCCTACGATGACACAATGAAAACTGGCCCAGTAATAGATAATGCGCTCCATTATGTCAAGCTGTCGGACCCCCGTTCCCAGTTGGACGTCGAAGATGCACTTCAGGCCATGCGTGGAAAATGCGTGAGGTTCCAGCCCTTCTCGATATCGATGATCTTGACGACTTCAGGCGCTTCTGGATTCAAAGATCGACTTTCCCCGGGATACATCGAGTTTAACGCTCGAATTTGCCTACATCGGCCAGTTCGCGTTTGATGCTTAATGATCGTTGAAGATCTAGGTTTTCTTCTGTTTGGGCGCGTTGAACGAGGCGATGCATATAGCTCACCCCTCTCGCCCCGAAGTAAATCATTTCAGCTGTGACAATAGCCGTGCTAGCGAGTACGTAACCGATTCCGAGTGCTTCATAGATGCTCATTTCGTTTTTCTCCTATAGGTTCTTGGGACTTCCTGGCTTCAAAGGCGTGTCCACCAATCAAGCCCATAGACTCTGGACACGCAAGAGACTCAGCCCAGGGCATCCGCAGGTG
>QHWY01000146.1 GCA_003223875.1 Acidobacteriota bacterium
AAGCTGAACGAGTTTGCGTTCGGATTCAACCGCAGCCAGCCTGCGCAGTCCTATCCGAACAATGAGCCGGACTGGAAAAATTTCCATGGAACGAACCTGGTGTTCATGGCGGGCCGCGAACGCATGGGACAACTCAACTACAGTAACGGCGAAAGCGTTGCCTCCATGGGATTTCCCAGGGATCGCGCATTATTTTTTCAGGATTACTACACGTATCGAGACAACCTGACGATTACCGGAGCCAAACACACGTTTAAGGTCGGAGGCGAGTTCAATCCGATGCGCCTCGTAATGGATCAGGTCGACGGCAGCTACAACGGCGTTTATCAGTTCAATACCTTCCATGCGTTTCTGACTGGCGATCCGCAGCAAATAGAAGCCGATCTGCCGCCGGGATTCCCGCTGCGAGGTGGACAGACGCACCAGGCCATCAAGGTCTTCTATTGGCGCCAGAAACAGCTCAGCGGTTACTTCCAGGACAACTGGAAGGTGGCTTCTTCGCTCACCCTGAATTTGGGCTTGCGCTATGAGTTCATGACGATCCCCAAGGAAGATTACGGTCATGTCTCAAACTTGTTGCACATTACGGACCCAGTGCCCACAATCGGGCCCAATCTGGAGTTTAACAACCCAACAGGAAAGAACTTCAGCCCACGATTCGGATTTGCCTGGGCTCCTGGAAGAAGCAGCCGCAGCGCGATTCGAGGTGGATTTGGGGTTTATTACGATCTGCCCGGCGCGCAATATTGGAGATCCCATTCTCAGGAAAGCGTTCCGTTTGTGGTGGCAGGATTCTTCAATAAATCGGATTTAATCCGCCTCCAGGGACCCAACTCTGTTATTGACTTTCCGAGAGCTCCGCAGACCCAGACAGCTTTCCTGGCGCAGGTGCCGAGCTATCGGACCTGGGAATTGAACAACAAACCTGCCTATGTCTACCGCTGGAGCTTGAGCATTGAGCGGCAGTTCGGGAGTTGGTTCGGACAGATTGCATACAACGGATCGGCCGGCCGGCATCTCTATACTCAATCGGATGCTAATCAGGCGAAATGGATCGGCTATCCGCAGTATCCGACTCCGGGGCAGCGAGAATTGCAATGGGCGCCGACGCCGACCAACGTCTTGGGAGACGCGATCAATCCGGCCTTCGCCAATATCTGGGTGCTTGCGCCGCGTGGCAGCAGCTACTATAACGGCCTCTCCGTCAGCGGGCAGCGGCGGGTGTCACGCGGGCTGCAATTTCAGGCAGCTTATAATTTCTCAAAGAACATCGACTATGGATCGGGTTCCTCAAACATGCAGGACAATCTGCCGCAAAATCAGCGTATCAACATGTATTGGGACTGGGGCCGAACCAAGAGCCTTTCTCAGTTGGATGTGAGACACAACTTCGTTACCAGCTTAGTGTATGACCTTCCGCAGATTGGCCGGAACGGAGTCATGGGAGCCGTGATCAACGGCTGGCAGCTGAATGGGATGATGACCTTGAGTAGCGGCACACCGTTCACGGTGACCGACAACAACACCGCGCAGGCCAATGCGATGCGAAGGCAGTCGAATACGGCGAATCTCATAACCAATGGAAATCAGAATCCGGTCACTGGAAACCCGGACGCGTGGTTCGACGTCAATCAGTTCATCCCTTCGGTGTGCCGCGCCGGCGTGTACTGCATCGGGAATACCCCGGGTACGGCCAATTACAATCCGGGTCTGCCTAACGGTGCAACCGTGCCACGCCCGGACTTGGGATACCAGGTGGGATTCATCGGCATGGTCGCTCGGAATAGCGTGATTGGTCCAGGGTTGGCGCAAATCGATTTTTCCACAAGCAGGAATTTCAAAATCAACGAATCCCAGCGGATCCAGTTCCGCGCGGAGTTCTTCAACCTGCCGAATCATCCCAATTTTCGGATTCCCATCTCGGCGCTGTTCAACAGTAACGGCACACGGAGTGTGAACGCCGGCCGCGTAGATGCAACGCGTGGGCCGGAGCGGCAGATTCAGTTTGGGTTGAAATACATCTTTTAAAGGAGGTAGCCATGTCGTACACACGGATTAGCAGATTGACGCTGGCATTGGGCGCTGCGGTGATCCTGTTGTCCGAAGCGATCTATTCTCAGCATGTTGACTATCAAACCATCGAGAATTGGTTCAAGCTTCCAGAAGGAAGAAAAATCGGGTCCACCGCTGGCATCACCGTCGACCGAGACGGGACAAGCGTCTGGACTTTTGACAGATGCGGCGGACAATACTGTGCCGGTTCAAACCTGACGCCCATCATGAAATTTGATGAATCGGGAAAGCTGGTGAAGAGCTTTGGCGCGGGAATGTTCGTGCGCCCGCACGGGATCCGCATCGACCGGGAAGGCAACGTATGGGTGACCGACGGCGAAGGACCCGATGGAAAGGATCCCAACAAAAACGGAAAGGGTCACCAGGTTTTCAAATTCAGTCCGGAAGGCAAGGTTCTGATGACGCTTGGCAAGGCCGGTGTGGCGGGAGATGGTCCAGACACGTTTAATCAACCGTCCTCCGTCCTGATCGCGCCCAATGGCGATATCTTCGTCGCGGATGGACATGGCGGAAATTCCAACGCCCGCGTCGTGAAATTTTCGAAAGACGGGAAGTTCATCAAGACATGGGGAAAGAAGGGAACGGCTCCTGGTGACTTCGACACGCCCCACGCCCTAGCCATGGATTCGCGCGGACGATTGTTTGTCGGTGACCGGGGGAACAATCGGATCCAGATCTTCGACCAGGATGGAAAATTCCTCGAAGAGTGGAAGCAGTTCGGCCGGCCGAGCGGTGTGTTTATCGACGCGAATGACACGCTTTTCGTCGCCGACCATCAGTCGGACGCAAAGACGAACCCCGGTTTCCATAAGGGCATCACGATCGGCAGCGCGAAGGACGGCAAGGTTAGGGCCTCCATTCCTGATCCAGACCCCGATGGCTCTCAGGAAGGCGTTGCGGCCGACGCCAAAGGAAACATCTACGGATCGCTGACCGGCGGTATGGCACTGAAGAGGTACGTCAAGAAGTAAGCGCCAATCCCCTCCTCGCAGAGGAGGGGTGGATGCGCCGAGCAAAGCGAAGGCGCAGACGGGGTGGTCAGAGTGGCGAAACGTTTGAGCCGAACTGACCATTAATTGAGGCTTCGCCCTATCGGGCTCGCGCTTCGCGCCCGGCGCGCCAGCTTCTATTAAGCTGTCGCGCCACCCCTCCTCTGCGAGGAGGGGAATACGTACTTCAATTTCACCAACGTCGGGTGATTCAGACGGCAGCGAATAATTCATTTCGCTGCTATGATCCGCTATGTGAAACCTGCGATCTTACTAATCCTCCTATTTGCCAGCCCGCTCGTGGCGCAGCAACCATCCGGAGCAAATCCGCTCGCCAAATTGAAGGATGAGGTGAAACAAGTTCTGGCAGAGGCGAATCTCCCATTTACGGAGGAACAGGAGCGGGCGATCGTTCTCATGATGGAGGACCGGCGGCAGGCGTCCGAAGACCTCTTCGGAGACCTGATGAATTTTCAAACAGGTCCCACGAAGGGCGATGACGCGGATCATTTGCGAGCTGCAATCGAATTCATGGAGGCGGAATTTCTCAAGCGCCTTCAGGATTATTTAAGCCCGGAGCAGCTCGCTGCATGGGTTGCATATCGTGCGAAAGCCAGCGAGGGAAACGCCGCCTCCAAGGACGATCTCGTATCTGTTGGAGACAATCCGCAGGCACGAACCCAGTATGTTCGGATCAATAACAACGCGTTCACGGCCGAAGATGGTCCCTACCGCTTTGGTCAGAATGGAGGAGGGCAGCCTGCTCCCCAAGTCGTCGATCGGGGCGGCGCAGGCGCCTTTCATGGAAACGGTCAATTGCTGTTCAAAGACGCATCCCTCAACGCGAGAAATCCGTTTGCCAGCAACAAGCCGCCCTATAAAGAACGCCAGGCGAATCTCGATATCAGCGGACCGATCATTCCTCGCCGGTTAACGACGAGCTTTGCCGCCAGTCAAAACGAGGCTCAGAACGTCAGCACCATCCACGCAACGCTGCCCTATGGAATTTTCGCCTTAGGCATTACCCGCCCGACGGTGAAGCGCTCGTTCACAAACAGGAATACCTATCAGCTTTTCGAGCGGCATTCGATCTCTCTGAACCTGGGATACACGACGAGCACGAGCAAAAATCAAGGTGTCGGTGAATTCGCGCTACCGGAACGTGCATACACTGCAAACAGCGACAACTGGAATGTCGAGCTCGTGCAGTTCTCCAGCCTTTCGACGCAATCCATTTTCGAAGCACGTTTCAAACTAACCGGCACGCGCGACGAGAACCGCCCATTCAGCGAAGCCCTCCGCATTACTGTGCTCGACGCGTTCAGCTCGGGCGGGGCGCAGAACCGATCTACAAGCACCCGGCACGATTACGACTTCTCTAATTTATATACTCGGCTGGGGGAAAAGCTGACGCTGAGGGCAGGGACTCAGGATCGCTATCGAGCGAGCCGATCGTCTTCGCAAAATAATTTCGGCGGAGAGTTCACGTTCTCCACAATCGATTCCTATCTTGCCGGTAACCCTATTACCTACCGGGTCACGCGCGGTAATCCTTTATTGGATGCGGATCAGTGGGAGCTGTCATTTTTTATCCAGAACGATTGGAAGCTCTCGCCGCGGTTGACGCTGATGCTCGGTTCTCGCTATGACACCCAGACCAATATGCGCGACCCCAACAATCTGGCTCCGCGAGTGGGATTCGCTTACGCTCTCGGCCAAGCGACGGTCATTAGAGGTGGTGGCGGCCTGTTCTATCTGGGCATGCCTATAACTATTGTTGAAGACCAGCGGCGTCTGGATGGGACGCGGCAATTTGAACTCGTCATCGACAAGCCTTCTTTTCCGGATCCATTTCTATCCGGAACGGTCCGCAATACGTCGATACGACGAATGCATTGGAATGTCAGGTCGCCATACGTCGAGGTCGGGATGATATCGCTCGAACGCACATTCCTGACCAACCTTTTCCTAAGCGCTTCTTATGATTACCAGCGGGAGTATCATCGGATACGGCTAAGAAACATAAACGCTCCACTCGACATCACGGCGTCCTTTCCGCTGTCGTGCAGTCCTGCCCAGACCCCTGCGACCTGCGTGCGGCCCGACCCGAGCCGCGGCGATATTGTCAATGTGGAATCTTCATCTAACTCGCTGCGGCACACGTTCCGTTTGAATTACCGGCAACGATTTAGCATCTTCACGTTATCCGCCAGCTACCTCGTGCAGAGAGCCTTGCCCGAGGCCAATCCGAATGGCAACGCTCTGCCGACGGACAATTACAACTTGCGGTCGGATTACGTTCGTTCTCACGGAACCGGCTATCCGACGCACAACCTGAATAGCACCGTGAATGCGCGATTACCTTTAGGGCTGTTTCTGACCAGCACCATGTCGATGGTTGGTCCCAACTGGTACAACATCACGACAGGTAGAGATGACAATCGGGATGGTATTGTCAACGACCGGCCTCTGGGCATTCCCCGCAACAGCGCCCCCGGTCCGAAAACTCTGACCTTCAATTTCAATATCTCGAAAGCGTTTTTCTTCGGCGCGTCGTCGCAGGGGAAAGTAAACGGAAATAGCCCCCGCAACCTCAACGTCTTTGTAAACATGACCAATGCGTTTAATCGTACCAATATCGCCAGCATGTCAGGAGTGATGTCGTCGCCAAATTTTGGAAGACCTACCGGTGCCTTAGATCCCCGTCAACTCGAAGCAGGAATGCGATTCCAGTTTTGACCTGTGGTAAGCTGACTCCACTTAGGAGGATTCCTATGATCCAGCTTGACCGAAGGCATTTCATCGCCAGCTTGGGCGGAGCGGCTGCTGTGAAGCTCATGAGTTCGGAAGCGAAGGCCGAAGCGCTCGAAGCATACATGATGGCGCAATTGAACACGCAACCGAAGAAGTTCCCGAAAGCGGCGGAGATCGAGGCGCAGATCGAGACGCGAGATTATCGCAGAGGCGTCGGCAATCTGTTTCTCACGACACAGCCTAACGGGAAAGTGAAGAAGCTCGAACCCATGCCTCCGAAGCCGACCTTCCTCGATTTCTTCAATCTGCGGATGCAGCAGACATCCAATCACGTCCTTCAGAGCGCGAACCGTGCCATGAAGACTGGTATGCCCGAAGAAATCATCCTGGCCTGTTTGCTTCATGACACAGTCCATGCGCTCATCAAAGTTGATCATGGTTATTGGGGCGCTCAGCTCTACGGTCCATACGTGCCGGAGAAGCTAGCGTTCGCGATCCGATATCATCAGGCGCTACGTTTCTACGAAGACAAGGAAGCGGGCTACGAGTATCCCGACCTTTATCGAAACCTCTTCGGTGAAGATTACGTGCCCGCACCGCATATCCAGGCCGATTACAAAATGCTCAAGAACCACAAGTGGTACATGGAACCGCGGCTTGTTACGGTAAATGACCTGTATGCGTTCGAGCCCGGAGTGGTCGTGAAAATCGATCCGTTTATCGACATCATCGGCCGCCATTTCAAAAATCCGAAAGAAGGCCTGGGGAACGACGGCAGCCCTGTTGCGCACATGTGGCGAGCAATGGCCATGCCGGACAACCCACTGTAAATGGCACAATCTATTCCCCTCCTCGCAGAGGAGGGGTGGCGCGACAGCCACAAGGCTGACGCGCCGGGGTGGTCAGTTCGGCCGGAACATCTCTGCCGGTCTTCTATTGAGGCTTCGCCCTATCGGGCTCGCGCTTCGCGCCCTCCTCTGCGAGGAGTGGAATGGTTGTGTTCCGAATTCACTTGAATTTACCCCCATCCTTCCTTGAAAATGAGAATCGTTTTCATCAACTACCGGAGTCTTATCGTATGCTGCAGGCATTCATCGTCGTTTTTCGTGAAGGTTTCGAATCATTCCTGATCGTCGGCATCATCCTCGCCTATCTGCGCCGCATCGGCGAGCATCGGCTCGTGCCGGCAATGTACTGGGGAATTGCCGCATCCGTCATTGCCAGCGCCGGGCTCGGTTACATGTTGAACCTCGGTGTGAACGAAGCACTCTGGGAAGGTCTGTTCGGTATTGCGACCATTCTGTTAGTCGGCTCCCTTGTCATTCACATGTGGAAAGCGGGAGCGCAAATGA
>QHWY01000168.1 GCA_003223875.1 Acidobacteriota bacterium
CCAGCCTCGCATTTCGAGATCCGACAAAATGTGCAGCACTTCCTGGCTGGATATTTGCAGATCTGATGTAACTCGGCGCAAAACAGGGTCCCCCGCTTCAACCGTCCTTGCTATTTCGAAATCGAACGAATCGACCTGACCGCGAAGATCTTCGATCAACTGGGCTTGTTTTTCGTATCGGGCTCGCTTCAAAAGGTCATTTAAATTCCTTTCGTAAGCCCGCACCACATCTTGAACACGCTGTATCGGCGTGCTCCCCGGCTCTTCCATGAGCGCCACCGCTGACGCAAATTGTTGCTGGTACAGCTCAACGTTTTGCACTATTTTCTGAATGGCGTCGTGCTCATTGGGTTCCAGAATCCGAATCTCGTCCAGTAGCCGCCTCACACGGAGAAGCGCGTCACGGTTACTTTGCAGATACGCCTGATCGTGAAGAAGGAAATAATTACGCTCCGCCCGCCGGGCTTCCAAGAAATCCACGGAGGCTCGTTGTGCCAAGGTTGCCATTGGCGCATTCACACGCACAATCCGATCGACGATCCGATCCATTTTGACCAGGTAATAGATCGACAAGAAAATGACGGGTACGAGAATCAGCCTCACGATGGCTAGGCTAACGGCGATTCTTCGTCGCAGCGAGTTCCCAGGCGTCAAAACCCTGAAGAATTTGTGGATTCCCGATTGCATGAAAACACCTCCCGGGAGCATCACGCGAATGTCTTGCCAGGATATTTTCGCGCATAACTGTGCTGCGCGAAAAGAAATCCGATGACTTCAACGGTTAGCCTTCTTGTCCAACTGAAGGAACAATGTGTTAAAACACTGCGGGTCTTCGAGGACTAGCCGTCGCCTTCGGGAATAGGCCCCGCGCAGCACCGACCCAAGCCCGACAGCGTAGACGGTCACATCGGCCGATTCCAACTTTTTCTCCACATCGTCGAGAGTATGCCCGCTAAAACTGTCGAGGCCCGAGCCGGCCACGATCAGCACGCGCCGTCCAGGAAGACGGCTCATCTTGTCTAACATGCTAAAGACAGCATCGTAGGTATCGGTCTCATTCCACGTCGGCGGACCCAACTGGGCGTAAGCTTGCGTGAGCCTTGCTTTCTCTTTTGTGAAATCGACGTTCACCCTGAGGTCAGCCGTCAATGCATACAGGGATATGGAGAAAGGACGGCAATCACGACACCCCTTCAACATCGCGGCGAAACCAATCCCCGAAAGCCTAGAGACGTGGACCTGCCCAACGAACCAAAGCATTGCATACCGCTGCTGGACGACAATGCCGATATACGATTTCTCCTCCGGACGATGCTGGAGCGCGATTACATTGTTGGGGATTTTGACAACGCAGCGGACTTGCTGGAGTTCCTTGAACAGAAACCGTGTGATCTGATCGTTTCAGATTTGCGTCTTCCCGATATGGATGGATTCGATTTCGTTTCGGCATTACGCGCAAAAGAGCATTGGCCGCGGGTTTTGTTGCTTATCTCGTGAAGCCGGCCCCTATGTATCGATTGCTTTCCGTGATTGCTCCGCCTCAATACTGCACGTGGGGCATTGCAAGAGGCCGAGTGAGCAAGCGGCTGCGACGAAAGCACTTGCCGAGTAACGCGAGAGCTCTATGGGAGGTGCTCCTGCGAAAAAGTCCGAGAGGGTGAGAAGGCTTGTCCTAACCGGCAAACCGTAGAGTACCACCAACTCCCCAGAAGTCCGGATCTGTGAATTGAAAAATGCTTAGTTTCCTCGATGGACTTCTCGGGATTTGAACCGTCTTCGCCTTGCGCTCAATTGATGCTCAGGCTTTGCGCGCCAAGTTTTGCCAACTGCTCGTAGGCGTGGACGACGTTCCGGTACTGGCCGCGAAATCGACTCGAGAATTTTCGGAGTTCTTCACGAGTCTTTTACGTGTTGAGGGTGTAGCCTTTGCAATTATTATCGAATTTCTCGAAATAACAACGTAGGAGGGAATACCAATGACCATGCCGCAGGATTCCAGCGAAACTCGGACACAGCATCATCGCGTGACCGTCCATCGGAGTCATCGGGACGTCCTGATGGGGATGCACCACAAGAGCAAGGTGACCCACGCAGGAGCCACAGCCAACTTCGACGTTTCGTACCTAACAAAGCTTGGCAAGCCAGGCGCTGATCTCGCTGCCGCGATCCTTCAGAACTGCGAGCGAGATTACTCAACCCTGAAACAGATCTTCGGCGGTCTCACACCGCAACGACTGCCTTTTATGGTTCAGATTACCGCCGACAGTACCGGCGCCTCGCATTCCAGTTGTATGGGTACAGATATTGCGGTCGGCGGGAAATCAGATGGAAATGTCGATTTTATCCGCTCACTGCTCGTTGCGGAAGCCGACGAGGTGTTCATGGCCAATTTCGGTCATGGGTGGGACTGCGGTGCCAGCAACGGCGAAGGTCTCTCGCGAGTCCTTGCCAACGATATCTACCAAGGAGTCGAGCCGCTTGATTTTGTCTCCTCCGACGTGTGGTTAAGCCTCAATCCGCGGCCGAACTTCGTAGATCAAACCGAGCCGACCGATAGAGACTACAATTCGATCGGCTGCGCGGTCCTGTTCCTTAACTGGCTGCGGTTCCAGTTGAAACAGAGTTGGCGCGACATCGTTGCCGCAGGCGGCGCGACTTTAGCTGAAACGTATAAGAACCTAACCAGCAAGGCGACCGGCTGGCAGGAGTTCATGAGCGTTATTAATGCTCATTTTCCCGCCGGACGTCAGTACAATCTCAGCACCGACAACCCATTCCCGGTGTAACGTGACGAGACTGCAACTCGGATGAGTTTTGCCACACTATAAAAAGGATCTGACCCGACAAATCGGCGTGTTCCTGCAATTTGTGTCTCCCCGGCCCTTCTTACAGTGTGACAAAACTCAACCGAGAAGAAAACAACACCGGCATCCGCCACAGGAATTGCAAAACCCCTTCGCTTGCCTGGAAAAAAGAACGAACCGGCCAGTCCACACGTATCGCAGCGCACCGCGAATGGAGCCTCGCGCAAGCGCCCGCAAAACTGAGCCGAAGTCGCGCTTGACAAAGCCCGGAACCTGCCGTTTCCGTTCGCACCCTCTCGCGAGTAGAGTTCCAGATGGCATGCCGCTGCGCTACATGTGCGTTGAACCGCGCAGGCCAGTTGCTCGGTGTTCAAATCGCTTGATAACAGGAGAAGGATTTTCATAATGTGATGTCCTCATGTATGCCCCGACCCGGCGGCATGTTGAGGGGAAGCGATGATTGGGCCGAATCCGAAGCCGAATCCGAAGCTCGGCCTGATGACGTAGCGGTAGCGGTAATACGGATAGCCGAAAGGATAATAGCCGAAGGCTGGTGTGGGGACGTAGATCGGCGCGGGCTGGATGTAAATGATCGTTGGTGGCCCTGCTGTTTGTAGCGGCGGCTGCGCATGAAGCAGCCACATTCCCGTTGACGGCTCAAAGCATGCCCATCCGGTCGAAGATTGATCGGCAGCGACGTACTGCTGCGGCGTTGGCTTTGGATCGTGCCGTTTTGCACGACCAGCACACCCTGCGCCTGTAGGCCATTGATGATGATGGGTTGAATGATGCGTTCCTGGGGCTTGCGCGAACGCCGAATAAGAACAGACCAGGAGACCGATGATTAGTGAAAGCGCGTCCTAGATTTATTGTAGGACAGCCAGACGTGATGGACAACTTGACGGGGGTAACGACATAAACGAGTCCGCTGACTTAACGCATCGCCAGAACAACGGGCAGAACGAATGGCAGCACAATGAGAATCAACGCGAGGATCAAGAAGGCGTTCGTCCAGTCCACGTAACTGATTTCCGGATTTTCCATAGTTTTTTATGCCTCTACGCTCTCTATCGGTCCTTCTCGGCAGAATCTTCCCGGCTCACCAAGGCCAAAGCGGATGCCTTGTAGGTAAGCCACCATTTGCCGACCCCATCCCAGCCGCATCGCTTCGCCCAAAGGTAAAGTTCGGTCCGACAATACTTCGATCCACCGAGCGGATCAGACTCTCGATCTGATGGCGTTTCTCCGATAAGAGTCGCCAATGATGCGCCTGCTTTCAGGCGCAGACGCATGCAAGCGTCATTATTATTAGATGCCTTGCGGTAGCGCCAGTCTGGAGACGGAGCGCACGGACTGGCGATTGATCTCTGCGGTCTCGCCCTCCAGAAGCAAATGGACCAGCGCCGTCAAATCATCGAGGGCCTTCTGAATGATGTCATCGTAGGTGCGGTCAGGATTCATTTGCCTCAGATCCAAGTATCCTTCGAGGATCATGATCTTCTGCACAAGGTCATGATTGCCAGTGCGGCGCAGAATGCTATGCGCGACTTCCAGGATCTCCGTAACATGGGACATAACAGCGGGATGTGAAAGCGTGGCCATAATGGACTCCTTCCCACTGAACTGGAAGCTCCTTGCTCCCAAGAATCTGCCAGCAGACCGAGTGCCATTAGCATAATTCTTGTATTTAGTCTTGGAGCCGCGAGCCGCTCTCCAGCGTGGTGGTCCAAAATGTCACGGACTCGGAAATTTCGTGTCAATTGCGTGACGAACCAAACCACAGACCGCGACCATGAGGCAAAAGTTCGCGAGGCGACTGAGGTATCGACTGCCAATGATACCAGCGAAGATGGGCGTTCCACAGATGAGTTCAACAAATTCGATCAGAGCACCGTGAACAATATGGAACTGTCGCTCGGATTATTCACTCGCCTCTGAAGCAAACAGGTGACACCCCTCGGGGTCGGCCCGCTTATGGAAGGCGTTATCAATCCGCGCCCGCCACTTTTAACCATTGGCCATCGTCGTAATACCAAACCACAGATGGTTTCCCGACGAACATGTCGTCAATGCCTTGATGGTTGATCGGCGGAGGCTTGGGTCCACCATAAGCATTATAGTGGCGCAGGATGAAGTCTTTGGCTACGGTCCTTATGCCTCTTGAATACCAGATTTGATCCTTCTTGAAGCCCTCAATATAGATGCGGTCTTCCATTGGGGCGATGGCAGCGGGATTCTTCTCGGAGCCCTTCCAAAACACGAGAATAGTTGAGACGCCATTTACCGAGCAGAGCGCGGCCCAATCTGTTTGTCCAGGCTTCGCAAATTGACCCTTGATCACGTTGTTGGATTTTTTCGTGCGGGCCTCTTGCGGGATCGTGCATCCCCTGCGTTCCAGTTCCTTTACCAGATTGGCAGGAAGGCCAGGAATCGCTGCGGGGGAGAGCCGCACGATTCGCGCTTGCGGTGTTTGGGCGAAGAACACAGCGGCAAATATGGCGAAGGCGGCGACAAACGTGACCAGCCTTAATTTGTTCGTATTTTGTGTATTCCTTCGCAAGAGAGGTTTATAACATGGTGTCGAAAAAGCAATACCTTATCTCCAGCGCCGCTCCAGTCGGCCCTTTCGGCCCGCGTCGTATCGTTCATGGCTGGAAGGTCGCCATCGCCCACCGCCGACCGTGGTTGAGAACAGTGACCACGGCACACTTTCTTCCAATCGCGGTGAGACATTGGTGTCGTGCGGCTTCAATTCAAATTCTTCTTCAGGAAATACCAGCGATGTTCTCCGGCAATCTGGTCTAGCTCATGAAACACGGTGTAGCCCTTCTTTTGATAAAACTCCAAAGCCTGGAAGCTGAAGGTTTCCAACTCAGCGAACTTACAACCTCTCTTCTTTGCTTCGCCTTCAGTTGCGTCCAACAGGTGTCGGCCTAATCCCTTGCGCCGGATGTTTTATGAAAGAAAAGTTCACGAACTTCTGAAATTGAAAGCGAATTGGGTTTGTTGAATACTGCGCGAATGAATGACGGCGACAGGCGCACGACAATCCGGCCTTGCCGACCCGACGAACATGCCGCGATAGCGGCGATTATCAACGCCGCTGCTGAGGCTTATCGTGGGTGATCCCCAGTGATTGCTGGCACGAACCTTATATGTCGTTAAAGGAACTTGAGAGTGAGATCGCAGCCGGTGTCACGTTTTCGGGGTACGAGGCGAATGATCGATTGATAGGAGTAATGGGCATCCAACAGGTCGCAGACGTGGACTTGATCCGTCACGCGTATGTTCTTCCAGGTAACCAACATCGCGGCGTCGGCAGCGCCCTACTCAGGCATCTTCAAAACTTGTCCACGAGGCGCATGCTCGTCGGTACATGGATGAATGCGCAATGGGCGATCCGCTTCTACGAGCGTCATGGTTTTGAGTTAGTGATCCCGTCCCAAAAGACTTCGCTTCTCAGAACATACTGGACCATTCCCGAGCGGCAAATCGAGACTTCTGTTGTTCTCTCGAATCCGCCGTTGCCGCCAATGTAGTGCTTTCAAATGGAGTCGGCATCAGTCGCTAGCGACATTTCAAGAAAATCAGAAACACTAAGTAAGCCAAGCATGAAGATACGCCGAGTCGTCGAGAATTGTCATATGCAGCTTGAAGACGAGAAACCGCCCACCCGTGCGCATGCATCGAAGATATATTCGCGCTGAGATCGTCTGCCTCGACAAGGCTGTCGCAACGAGCGGGACAGACACCAGAGGGGGGTGACAGCCAGCTAACGCAGGCTGGCCATGATCCGCTCAACCGAGGGCTGCGCTTAGCCGTTGCTGGTTTAACGCTGCAACCTTAGCTCGATCTCTGGAGTCGATACGCCGCCGCCCGCAGATAGCGCCGTCGCGCGAACGCGTACCGACGTTGCTCTTGCCATTTCCTCCGAAGTGACTTCGCCGAGTCCTTCGGCGTTCACACAGACCAGCCGCTTGGCCCCGCTGTTGGTCTGAGGAGGCTCATTCCTCCAGCGGGAAAACTCCCTCAAGTCCCACGGTCGACTGTGGAGGTTAATGGTCCCGGTGAGCGTGTTCTGAATCGCCAGGTTTTCGACAGTCCCGCTGCAAATGAGGTTGCTACTCGCGTCGAGGTAACTCGCGGTCACCCGGATCTCCGCCGGCAGACACACATCCGGAGGTTTGCTGATAGTGCTGAAGAGGCTCAACCGAACCACAGCGGCGCTGTCTGAAGGGACAATCTTCTGTTCGGCACCGTTGACCCAGAGGATTTCCGCTGAACAGGCAGACCTCTCCAGCATTTGCAGCAAGCGTCCCAATTGCAACTGTTGCTGCTGCAACACGGCGACGGTTCCTCCCAGGGTGTCGACTTGAAGCAGCAAGTGTCCCAATTGCAACTGTTGCTGCTGCAACTGCTGCTGGATTTGCTCGATCTGCCGCTGCTGCCGTTCGAAGTTTTGTACTGTCTGTTGCTGTGGTGCTAATAGCAGGAAGAGAAGTTGGATCATCATAATGGTTTATAGACAGCCGGAAACATTTTACGGTTTTACAGATTCGACGCTTCCATAACTTCAAGGTTCTCAGCAATGGTGCCGCCGACGATTCGGCCCTTTCGTGTTAGGGCGCGCAGTTGCGAGACCTGCAACGGACAGTCGCTGAGAAGGCAATTCGATCCACCGAGAACGCGCGAAAGACATTGATGGCCGGGTTTACGACCGTTCGAGAGCGTTTCGTCAGAAATCGTCCAAAACCTTGGACGGCTGAGGATCTAGTGGTTCACGCCGTGGGGGTTCGAGTCCCCCCTTTTCGCATAACGAAGCGCTAGGCAGACTATCAAGCGTGGTGTTGGGATGGGGCCAGTTTTTTCGGATGCGTCCGCCGGAAGGAAGCCGCATCAACGAGAGCGACACCGAGGCGGGCGACAATGAGCTTCGCGGATTCCACGGCAATTTTCATGTACGGCCGGTTCGGCATGCGCCACATCTTGTCCACGTTGACTTCCTTCACCAGCCACCGAGCCGCAAACCAGTAATAGAGGCGTGGATACTTTCCTTTGAAGAGCAGTTTGTTTTGGTTCCGCGATGACCAGTTCTCGTTCGGAATGACGCGATTCGCAACGCGCTCGTAAAATTCCGTTCCTTTGATTGGAAACGCCACCGAGGTCCCGACGACGTCGGGCCGAGTTTCCTTCAAAAAATCGATGGTCGCGCGGATATCGGCCGTCGTTTCGTCCGGGTATCCGAGCAAAATGAAGAAACCTGCCTGCATCCCCAATTCTTGAGTGATTCGGGCGGCTTCGCGCACTTGCTCGACGGTTGTGCCTTTACGCATGCTGTCGAGGACTTTCTGCGAGCCCGATTCCGCGCCATACCAAATGCGGAAACATCCGGTCTCGCTGAGGCCTTTAAGGATCTGGCGATCGACCAAGTCCACGCGTGATAGGCATTCGTATGGATGCTGAGCGTTGCGCGCTTTAACCTCGCGGATGAAATCCTGGGTCCATTTCTTATTGATGGTAAGGACATCGTCGGAGATCCACATGATGTCTGGGCTATAGCGTTCCTTCAACATCAGCATCTCGTCGACAACATCCTTTGCTGAGCGTTGTCGATGGGTGTGTCCAAAAACTTCGCTCGAACACCACGCGCAATGAAAAGGACAACCGCGAGCCGTTATCAGTGAAACCGAGCTTTCACCGTGGTGCGACTTCCATGCGCTGAAGTATTCATCCAAATGAAGCACATCGCGATCGGGCCAAGGAAGCGAGTCGAGATCCGTGATTGCGGGCCGTGGTGGCGTGCGATGGACGCGGCCATTCTTTTGGAAGATGATTCCCCGCACTTCTTCCAGATTCGTCATCTCCTTCTTCTGAAGCAAGGGGATGAGCTCCTCTAATGTGAGCTCGCCTTCGTTGGTGCCGATGATGTCGACACCATTCTCGAAATACCGCTCGCACCATTCCGAAGCGTCGGGACCACCGGCAAGAATAAATTCAACTCCATTCGCTTTTGCGATTTTTGCCAGGCGAAGAACGTTCTCGCGCGTGATGATGTTTGCATAAAGGCCGACAATGCCCGGCCTCACACGCCGAACGGCGTCTTCGAAATCCGAAAAATCGCGGAACGTCGCATCGAAAACCTCAACGGCGAAACCGGCGCGCTTCAGATAGGCGGAAAGATACAGAATTCCCAGCGGCGGGTAGGGTTTCATTACACGCCGTTCGATGATGTCGTATTTCAAAAAATAGGCGTGACCGAGCAAGATATCAATCATAGGCAACCTAAAAACCTTCGATCTCCGGCTGGCGATATCGAAACAACCGATTCGCGACGAACCGAATTTCCCAAGGTGCTACGTAGAAACCTAATTTATACCGCCATGCGCCGAGCGTCTTGAGAATACCCGTTTGCCAGGGTTTTAGCTTGATATCCGAAATAGTCGGAAACCTCGCATTCAAAACCCGTTCGAAATTCATAATGCGTTCGATGTGTCGCGGCTCGAGCCAGGGCGTCTTCGGGTCCTTTCTTAAATCGAATGTTTGCCAAACCGGATCAAGCCAATCGATCAGACGTTTGGGAAATTCGAACCCGAAAGAAAAGGCGCGCCGAACGAGAGCAGCGTCTTCAAAAAAGACAGGCGAATACACGTAAATGACGATCTCGCTTTCGGGATTAATCGTCTTGATCCGACGAATATACCGGATATCTCGTTCGATTTGGGCATCGATGTCATCCGACGGCGTCCCCAAGACGAAGGAAAACTCCGGAACGATTCCTAATTTCTTCGTGCGTTCGACCAGCTGCAAAACCGTGTCGGGCGTCTGCGTGCCGCCTTTGTCCATTAGGTCGAGCACATCGTTGGAGCTGGACTCGGCACCAAAAAAAATCATTTTGCAGCCGCCATCGCGCATCTCCCGCCAGCCGGCGTCGGAAAATTCCATCAAGGTATCCGGCCTCGCTTCGCCCCACCACGTAATGCCGCTATCGCGAAGGCGACGCGCAATTTCGGTCGTACGATGTTCGCCGACGAAGAAATTATTGTCGATGAACTCGATGGCATTGACGCCATACTGATCGCGCAGCCAAAGCACTTCTTCCGCGACCGTGGATGCCGGCTTTCCAGTCCAGCGTCCTTTATAGATCGCAGCAACAGCACAGAAGCCGCACAGGAAGGGGCACCCAAAGCTTGAATGGTAGGAAACCGTCCGGGTCCCAAGACATGTCTTGCCGATATATTCGTGCATATCGACGCGGTGATACGGCAGCAGCGGAACAACGTGCGCATCCCTGCTCGAAATTCGTGCTCGATTTTCAAGCGAGTCGATGAGTTCCAGGAACGCAAATTCTCCCGGTCCGGAAACAACAAAATCGACGAAGCCGGATTCCAGACATACTTTGCTGTGAAGTGACGGAAAGTAACCACCCCAGATCACCTTCAAGTGAGGAAAGTCGGCCTTGAGATGTTGCGTGATGGTGATCGCTTCGACCAGTTGCGGTCCGGGCATGACCGTCACACCGAGATAGCGAATACCTTTATTCCGAATTGTGCTGGCAAGCTTCGCTTCGGCATTTGTTTCAATGTTGCCGTCGACGATTTCGTAATCGTATCGGCCTTCGAGCATGGCTGCGAGGGACAGCAGGGACAATGGGACTCGATGCTTCCAGCGGGCGCTCCGGGGATTGAACAGCAGGATCATGATTGCGTTACGTGCGTGCGAACAGTCCGCAGACCGATCGCATTTTTCAGACGGCTCATTGACCGCAGAACCCAGAGTTCAACCGGCCACGCGTAGCGCTCAGAGCTCAGCCGCGCCCGCGCAACCGGGCCGAGCATTGAATGCGCCGCTTGACGCCAGCGCGAGCGAGGCCGCACCGGCGCTGCGCCATAGGCGATCCGAATGTAGTCACGGATGCGCTGAATCTCTCCGTGGGTCTTTTCATCTATCCACGGCAGGCGTTGAAATTTTGGATAGAACTCCGCCCATTGTTCCAGCGATTCCGGTTCGCGCAATCCCATGGCCACCGCGTGCCTGAAATTTGGGGCGCCCGGATACGGCGTGTAAATGTTGCTATGAAATTCCGTTGCTGGATATCGAGACTTGATCTCGCGAATCATCAAGATGGTCTGGCTCCGGTCATTCGTGGTTTCTTCGGGCAATCCGAAGATGAGCGAGAACGTGCACGTGATGCCGGCTCGATAACACTTCTCAGCGACGTCGTGAAGCACTCTTGTGCTTTGGAATCGAACTTTGTTGACGGAACGCAGGACTTCGTCAGAGCCCGACTCTGCACCGATGAAGACGCGGCTGAGACCGGCCTGCCGCATCAAACGCAGTTCCTCGTCGTTGGAACGCAGTAAGAAATTGGCGGTCGTTTGAATACACCAATCAAATCGCGCTTCAGAAGCGAGGAGTCCCTTTGCGATGTCGATTCCGCGCTTGCGGTCGACCATGAAGTTGTCGTCGACGATCGAAACAAGGTCGAGACGAAACCATTTAACCAATTCGACAAGTTCTTCTACCACACGTTCCGCGGGTAACGCGTTCCACGCGCGTCCGTACAGACTCGCGTTCGAGCAGAAAGAACAATCGTAAGGACAGCCGTGACTGGATGTGTAATAGATCCATCGCCGGCCTGACAATTTCGCATATGGCTCGATATCGATCAAGTGGTAAGACTTGGCCGGAAGCTCGGAGATGTTGGTCGTCGGCCGCGTCCCGTTGTGGACGATCCGGCCGTCGGCGTCGCGGTACGAGCAACCATTGATGCCTTCCAGCGTTCTGCCTGAAATGAGGCGATCCAGGATTTCACCAAATGTGATTTCTCCCTGGCCCCTTACAACGATATCGACGTAAGGCGCGCTCAAGCTCTGCTGGGCAAGCGTCGATGGATGCCAACCCCCGAGTATCACCGGAACATCAGGTCTGGCGCATTTCACGGCCCTGGCGATCTCAATGGCCTCCTCGATCATCGGACCTGTCACAATCGAAATGCCGACACATACCGCGTCGGATAGTTGTTCAATGATCCGCTCCCGGTATCTTGGCTCGATTGTGGAATCAACAATGTCCACAGCCAAATCGCGTTGTTCCGCAATCGGTGCAAGCGCGAGCAAAGCCAACGGCGGAGCGGCTTCGATACTGCGATAGGAAGGAAAGAACAGCAGAACCTTCTTCTTCATGACTTAACCAAGATAACCACCGGAAATTGAGCGATCCGGCGTCTGAAGAGTCTCGCGCGAATGTCTTCGTACTTTCGGCCAGCGCCGGGCCAAACGGCATGCACCTCTGCCTTCAGCTTCACCGAGGCGCCCAGTTCCTCCAGTTCATTGAAGGTCAAAAAGCGCGAACTGCGTGCCAAAGCTTCCGTCATGCCGTACTTTCTACGAAACTCTTCAACGCGCTCAGCTAACATGCGTTCTCCATCGGCCGCATTCGCATAGAAGGGCGTATCCACAATAGCTATCGTTCCGCCCGGGATGAGGACTCTTTCAAATTCCGAAAGAGCATTACGGAAGTCGCCCGCATAGTGGAAAGCGGCGTTGGTGGCGAGTAGTCTAATGCGCTCGGATGGAAAGGGCAACCGTTCTATTCCGGCACGCACCCGCAGAAATCGCGAACCTTGGTTAATGAATTTTTGGCCGGCCTGGAGTCCATCAACAGAACTAGTATTGATATCGACAGCAATGGATTCGAATCCCCAGTGGGCGAGGTAACGGGTCATCCAACAATTGCCGGCTCCAACGTCGAGCGCGAGTCCGCGTTCCAGATTTGTTGCGATCGATTGGAACACGCGAAACGAACGCTGCCGGATATCCCAAATGTTACGGTGCCGCTTTGCATGAAACGGGAGGTCCAGATCGTCGCCTCCCCAGCCTTCCTCAAGCCGTACTTGTTCGTACGCTGTGATAAATGGATCTGAGGCTGCAATCTCATCGCTCGTCATTAGTTCAATAACGCCATTAGATTCGCGAACAACGAATCCACACAAACACGGCCGGCTGATGGTCGCAAGCGGGTTTCGGCATCGCGGGCAGAGAAAGAGGCTGTCGGCGGCCGGCTTTATCGAGCGCATAGAATTACCATGGTCTCCCGCAGTAACCATCGCGTGGTCAGCACTCTGGAAACGCTGAAATCGTGCTCGCGGAAGATCTGCTCGATCTGCGGAATGTCGACATCAGCAGATAAGATCACGTAGATCGCGCCGCCAGGGTGAAGATGTGTCCGGGCTCCGGCCCCCAGCATGGAAATGAGGTTGAAGTTCGGACCACCATAAAAAGCGGCGTCCGCCAACGATCGGGATTTACCCGGAAGAAAAGGAGGATTGCACACGACGATATCGAACTGGTCTCGGGCGAGTGCAGAGAACAGGTCGCTGACGCGCGCGTCTATGCGCAAACCGTTGCGTTCCGCGTTTGTTAAGGTGCAGCGAATCGCCTCGGAATTGATGTCTACTGCAGTTACTCGCGCACCCACGCGTGCAGCACTCATTCCGATAAGGCCCGATCCGCAACCCACATCGAGCAACGATTTTCCAGCCAAGGGAAGGGAACCCACAAACCTGGCAAGAATCGAACTCGATCCGAAATAACGCGGATGGAATACCGTGGGAAAGATTTCAAGTTCAAATCCATCGACACGCGTCTTTACGGACATCTGCGCCCGTTGATTCAGCCAATATCTGAGAACCAGCGGCTGTAGCGCCCGCCGGACGCGGCCCCAAGACAACATCGTTGGACATCATATGCCGAAAATCGCGCGGTTTGTTGTACACTAAGCGCCTTCTGGATGCTCGCCCTCGAGAAGTCTTGACATGAGAATCGCGTTTGACGGGACAGTACTGCACGGACGGAAGTCGGGTGTGGGCTACTACTGCGAGGAGTTGCTGAAAGCAATGCTCGCTGCGAACCATAACGATCAATTCGTCGTGTTTTCGCACCAGCGGCTCGGCATGGACTTCTCCCCGGCCAACGGAAACTTGAAATTTGCGGATTCGGCGCACTTTCCGGTACGGGCGTTTTATCTCCATCTGATGTTACCCAAAGTCCTCGATGCCATCGGGCCGGATGTTTGCCACTACACGAACTTCCTGGCGCCGGTCTCCGAACAGAGGCCGTATGTCGTGACTATTCACGACATGGGAATTGAAGTTTTGCGGAGGGCTCATCCTCTGACGAAGCGGGCGTACACCAGGCGTCTCATTCCTTACGTGGCTCGAAAAGCCAGGTTGATCATTACCAATTCGGAATATTCGAAGTGGGAAATCGTTCGCCATCTCGGTGTTCCAGAGGATCGTATCCGGGTGACGCCGCTTGCCGCTTCTCCCGAATTTGCGCCGGTCACTGTACAGCCTGGAAATCCTTATTTTCTGTATGTCGGGAATCTCGAGCCTCGAAAAAACCTGGAACGCCTCATCGAGGCGTTTGCGCGAATACCGGTAAAAGAACACAAGCTCGTCATCGCCGGCAACCGCTGGTATCACGGTGGCGCGGCCGAGCAGAAGGCGCGGTCGCTCGGTTTGAATGGCCGCGTGAAATTTCTAGGCTATGTGCCGCGCGCAGATTTACCAGGATTATTCAGCGGTGCGACGGCGCTGGTATATCCGTCGCTGCTGGAAGGCTTCGGTCTGCCGATCGTCGAAGCGATGGCTTGCGGTACTCCGGTCATCACGTCGAATAATTCATCAATGAGAGAGGTAGCGAACGAGGCAGCGGTTTTGGTGGATCCTCGTAATGTAAGGGAGATGACGGAGGCAATGGTGCGGATCACCGAGGATCAGAGTTTGCGGCAGGAACTCTCGGCCAAGGGACTCAAACGGGCTGCGGAATTCTCTTGGAAGGAGACGGCGAGGCTGACGCTCGAAGCGTACCAAGAAGCGTTGGAAATGCCGCCGCATTCGCCTCCTCGCAGAGGAGGGGAGGTCCGTTCGGCCGAGAGGTTTCGCCGGTCTGACCACCCCGTCTGCGCCTTCGCTCCGCTCGGCGCATCCACCCCTCCTCTGCGAGGAGGGGAATATGCCGCGGTGTGCGCGGCAATCCACAAGACCGTTGAATACGCGCGGCTATTCGAATATCCGCTCACCCCTTCAGAACTTCGCGAACGATTGTTCGACGTGGAGATCGACGAAGTGAGTTTCGAGCGAATCTACGACTCGCTCGGGCTTAAACCCGACGAGCATTTGCTGGCACTTCGTGCGGAACGCGAGAAGATCAGCGAAACTGCCATCCTAGACGTGCAACGTCACCTTCGGACGCTTGCCTCGATGCCGTTCGTTCGAATGATTGCATTCTCAGGTTCAACGGCGCACCGCAACATGACTTCCTTGGAGGATGTGGATCTATTCATGATTGTGGAAGACGGCAAAGTATGGGCAGTGTTCCTCTCCGCGATCGTGTGGGCCAAGATCAAAGGACTTCGGAAGCGCCTCTGCATGAACTATGTCATCAGCGATCAAGCGCTGCCGCTTTTGGAAACCGATCTCTTCACGGCGCAGCAGGTCGCCTCGCTGAAGCCGATCTACGGTAAAGATGTGTATGACCGGTTTATCGCCGCAAACCCTTTTGCGCAGCGCCGATTTCCCAACTTCGAATCGCGGCGCCATCGGGACATGTATGCTGAGATCAAAAAGGGCCGCCGAAAATCAATTTTCGAACACGTGTTGAGACTTGGAGCCGTACAGATTTTCGAGCGTTTCGCCCGGTTATTCCTCAAACGTTATCTCATGAGCAAGCGCACTCCGGCATCGGAGCTACAGCTCGATAGGCGGCGGCTCAAGCTTCATCTTCACAGTCACAAGCCTGCCATTCTCGACAAATTTTAAACGCCCGGCCTGGTCCGCTCGCTCCAACCCCGCGTGACGGTCATCAAAAGGATGTAAAGGTCGAGACGAACAGACCAATGGCGAACATAATGAAGGTCGTGGCGGAGCCGCTCTTCAAGACTCGTGTATCCGCGCCATCCGTGAATTTGCGCATAGCCCGTGAGTCCACCTCGAACGGAGTGCCGCTGGTGGTAATCAGGATATTCTTTGGAAAATTTGAGGGTGAACTCGGGGCGCTCGGGCCGCGGCCCCACAAGACTCATATCACCGCGCAGGACGTTCCAGAGTTGAGGAAGCTCGTCCAGGCCGGAACGGCGGAGGTAGTAACCAATGCGGGTGCATCGCGGATCGCGCGGTACCGACCAAATCGGCCCGAGATCGCGCTCCGCCTGTTCCCGCATGGTTCTGAATTTGAGAATCGTAAACCACCTGCCGTTCAACCCGACCCGTGTCTGACGGTAAAGAACGGCCCCGCCGTCGGTCATCCGGACTGCTAACGCGATCAACGCCAGGACTGGCGAGAGGATGACGAACGCGGCTGCAGCTACGATTACATCGCTCAGACGTTTGACAGATCCCGAGAAGCCTTGAACGGACTTATGCGGGCTGAACTTCGGCAACCCGGACGGCCGAGCTCCCGGCGGTCCGCTCGCTGACGAAGCTCCGAATTCTGGCCTGGAAGTTTTCACGCGAAAATCTCTCCACCTGATGCCGGACCCGTTCGACAGGCCACGTCATCGTTTCAAATCGATGGATCGCACGGACGATGTCATCCACGTGCTGCTCCGCGAAAAGAATCCCATTGACCCCATCTTGAATTGTTTCTAACGAACCGCCGGCACTCAATGCAACAACCGGACAACCACATGCCTGAGCCTCGACAACAACAATGCCAAAATCCTCGCGACCAGCCGTAACAAGGGCTCTGGCGCTCCGGTATAAACGTTGCAATTCTTCGTCAGTCACCCATCCGAGAAATTCGACGTTCGTTTTAGCTATTTTCCGGAGCCGATTCAATTCCGGCCCGTCTCCTGCGACGACGAGCCTGCGGCCAAGCTTATTGAAGGCTTCGATGACCTTATCGATCCGCTTGTAGGGAACTAGAGCTCCTGATGCCAAATAGAACTCTTCACGCCGGCAGGACGGCGAAGCCGTAAAAAATTCGGTGTCAACGGGTGGGTAAATGATCTCCGAATCACGCCCATAGTACCTGCGAATACGTTCTTGCACGAATCGTGAGTTGGCGATGAAATGATCGACCCGATTGGCGGTTTCACGATCCCACCGCCGCAACCGTGATCGAAGCGCGCGCATAGCCAAGTATCGTCCTCGATTAAAACCATAGTCATCTTCCGCGTCCCAGATGTACCGCATCGGAGTGTGGCAGTAACAGATATGTATGGCTGACGCCGCACGAACGCCTTTTGCGACCGCGTGGCTCGAAGAAATCACCAGATCGACACCACGCAAATCGAAGGACTCGACGGCAACGGGAAATAGCGGTAAAAGAGTACGATAGTGGTGATAGACGCCTGGAATGCGATTTAACCAGGACGTCACGATCCGATGCGATTCGATAGAGCGCGACACTTTTTTTCGTTGGCGAAAAAGCGTGTACACCGCGGCCTGAGGGTAGATCTCTAGAATGGCTTCAAGGACCTTTTCTCCCCCTCGCATCCCGTTCAGCCAGTCATGGACGACGGCAATTTTCATTTTCTTACTCTGCCAGTCGGTATAATCGGCCCGGCGACTATAGCATAGATATGAAACTGAGCGACGACCCACATGCGCTGAGAATAGCGGTCCTTTTGGTTCTGGCGGGCATATTACTTTTCGCTCCTTCTTTTAACGATCCGTTTCATTTCGACGACGTCTTGATTACCAATGACGCGAATGTTATGAACGCCGCGCAATGGTCCCACTTTTTCAATCCCCTTCACCTGCGGCAACTGACATTCCTCACCTTCTATCTCAATCATCTGGCGGGGGGCCTGGACCCATCCGGCTACCACGTCGTAAATGTGCTTCTTCACGTCGCGAATTCCGCGCTGTTGTTCTTTTTGCTGAGGCGTTTCGTCGAGAGATGGATTGCAATCGCAGCGGCAGCGATCTTTCTCGTACACCCGATCCAGACATCAGCCTTACTTTACGTTTACGAGCGATCGACTCTGCTGGCTTGCTTCTTCTCATTATTGGCGTTGATCGCACTTGCCGAGCGGCGCATCGGTTGGGTGGTTGTTTTTTTTGCATTGGCCTTTGAAGGAAAGGAATCGGCGATTGCCGTGCCCTTATCGCTAGCCATTCTGGTGGGAGGGAGAAAATTTTCCAGATTGAGGGTGATTTTCTTAGCCACGGCAGCGTCGTTGAGCATTCTAGCTCTCGCGCTCCTTATTCACTGGAACGATCGGACGGTCGGCATCGGCGCGGCCGCACAGATTAGCCCACTTCGATATTTGCTGACCGAAACTCGTGTTGTATACACCTACCTCCGGCTGCTCGTGTTTCCCTACCCACAATCGCTAGAGTACGACTTTCATGAATTCGGCGGTGTTTTGGCGGCTACCGGAATCGTACTCATCCTTGCGGGCGGGTACTGGCTCTACCGAAAGGAGCGTTGGCGGATCCCGGGGCTTTGCGTTCTTGCTTTTTTCATTTTGCTCGCTCCGACGTCAAGCATAATTCCCAGTGCGGACGCGGCGTTCGAGCACCGGCTGTATCTTCCGATGCTGGCGTTCTCGCTTTTTGTCGCGGGTCTATTGGCGCCACTCCCGCAGCGCAATGTAGTGGCAACAGCCGTGATAATTGCTTTGGCAGTGCTCACTATTGGACGTGAAAGAATTTGGTCATCAGACATCGCGTTGTGGGAAGACACATCAAGAAAGGCTCCGGGCAAAGCGCGTGTGTGGTTCAACCTTGGCGGCGCCTATCTGAATACGGATCCGGAGAAGGCTCGCGCTGCGTTACTGCGAGCGCTCGAGCTTCAGCCTCACTTTACGGAAGCGCTGTACGATCTGGGTGTCATCGAGCAGGGAAAGCGGAATTGGAATATGGCCCTGGCGTATTATGGCAAGGCGGTTGAAGAGCAGCCGACGTATTGGCCGGCCTGGAACAATATGGCGAACACGTTATTCGCGATCGGTCAACACGAACGCGCGCTCGAAGGTTTTGAAAAAACTTTGCGCTTGAATCCGGACTATTGGCCAGCGCAATATAACCTAGCCATTGTTCATTTCATGCGCGGCCGGTACGCCGAAGCGGTTCGAAAACTGAGGATCGTTCTGGACTGGCGGCCGGATTTCCGCGATGCGCGGTACCTGTTGGCGACGAGTCTCACCCGGGCGGGCGATCGCGCATTGGCCGACGCGGAGTGGAAGAAGCTGGGCGAAGTGAATGCGGCCGAATCTCGGATCACCCCCACGATGATTTTGGCGCCCAATCGACCTTAACCGATCGAACGAGAGGAAGACACGATGAAGCGCGTTTTTTGGACCGTCATTTGGATTCTCACCGCAACATTCGTAGCCTCGGCTCAGACGACCTTTTACTATCCCCACATCGTAAACGGAGCAGTGGGACCGTACATATTAAAGACCACGATACTACTGACGAATCCTGCATCCGCGGGTACTGCGAGTGGGACGATTAGGTTTACGCGAGACAACAGTAATCTGGCACTGGCGGGTTCACCTTTCCTTATTACGCTCACAGACGAGAGTGGAACGACTGCGACCGCAAATAGTTTCACTTTCTCGCTTGCTCCTGGAGCGACGCGCAAACTTGTTTCGAACGGCATGGGGGCCAGCGTGTCGGGCTTTGCCACCGTTTCTACGAGTGCCGGAACGGTGAGTGGAACAGCAATTTTTTCTCAGTTTGATTCCGCCGGAAATTTGGTCGCCGAAGCCGGGGTACCTTCGGCGAATGCGGTCCCACGACAAGCCATATTTGTCGACACCGTCGGCGGCTATAGCGTTGGTGTGGCCTATGCCAATCCTGGAGGAAGTGCCGCAAACGTCACATTGAACCTGCTTGATAGCGGTGCCGTGAGCGTGGCATCTACAACCCAGATCTTGGGCTCCGGCAATCATGTGCAGGGGTTTACGTTTCAAATGTTTAACCCGCCGCCCCCACCGCTGGTGGGCACGATGCAAATCACAAGCGATTCTCCCCTCGTCGCACTTGCGCTGCGATTCGATCCCACGCTTTTGAAGTACACGACCTTGCCACCTGTAACGCTGGCATCATTGATCAATCCTGCTCTGGAGTGGCTGCAAGAGCGCCCCTGGCTGACGCCACTGACTTCGATCGCAAGACTGTTAGGAAGCCTGCAGCTTCGCATCGGGTGAGACGTTCGCCAGCGAAATCCAAAAAGCGAAATAGATCGGCGTCGTCATGAGGAAGACATCGACCAGCCCGTGTACCAGAAACACGACAAGAATGAGAGACCCAGCTTCCAAACGCCAGCGCACTGAAACCAACATCAAGACAAAAGCAGCCAACCCCACAATCCCGCTTCCTGTCAGTATTTCAAGATACAAGTTGTTCGAGTAGACGCGTGTATCCCAACGCAGGGCGCCGAGATATTTTCCATATTGCAGTCTGTAATTGTCTGGTCCTACGCCGAAGGGATGCGCCTTGAACATTTCGATCGCGGCTCGCCACAACGATTCTCGATCGACCGACGCAGTAATAGCGCGTTCGTCTTCGCCTCGTTGATACCAGCGCGAGAGGTCGGCCATGCCGACTTCTCGCGCTTCGGATGGCCCAATGTCCGCCAGGATCATTGCCGGCACCACCCCGGTCCGGCTGAACCAATCCAAATCACGGCTGAAAAGTTCGATCGCCAGGAGGTACTTGCCGGGTACCGATGGAGTCCGAAAACGCACGAGAACGTCGGCGGAATGCCCGGCCGGGATATTGTGTGGAAGTGTCGTCACAAGCGCCGGTGCATCCAAGAACTTTTCGGTTTCGGTATTGAGCCACCGGTAAGCGATACCGACACGCCACAAACCGGAGCCGCGCCAGGTCGAGCGGCCCGTGTTCCGGATTTCAATATGAATCTGGTCGTCCACACCCGGTTGCTGGTGCAGCTTATTCCACGGGATTTTGTATTCGGCGCCAATCAGATTTTGGGCGGGACCTTGGATCGGCTCAAACATATACGGGTTCAACGGTAATAAAACGCCGTAGGCGGCAACTCCGGTCCCCAACATTTTCAGGGCCGCCTGCCATCCTCCAGCAAGTAGAACAAGCAGAACCACGACGAGTGCCCCTTTAGAAAACGTGAGTATGAGGACAGTCCACAGCATGAAGATGACGGCCCATTTCAAGAGGGAACGAAGTGAACTCCAATATACGAGTGGCAGGGACACAGCATAGTAAGCCGCCGCCGTATTTGGATATTCAAATGACCCGCTCAGGCGCCGGACCTGTCCGAGGTAAAACTCCTCATTCCTGAAAAACCACGGCACACCGAACCCGCCATACTCTGCAAGCGCATATGCGGCGGCGATACCAGCTGCTATTGCCCAAATGCGATAAAGCCGTCCGCGGTGTGTCAAGCACCGGAACAAGGCGAGAATCGCGAATCCCACAGTAAAACGGGCGGCGCCTTTGATGGCGTTGGTATGAAACTCCGGAGCGGCCGCGGCGGCCATCCACTGGATACTGATAAACAGTGCGGTAGCTTGCACGAGCCGGTCGCTTGCGAGCTGCTTCCAGTTTTTTGCCAATAATGGCGCACCGCTCACAGCAACCAGCAAGAATGTCCATTGCAGGTTCGTCAAGCCGAGCCACGTGTACCGGACTTCGAAGGGGATCTGCGCGACGAGGAGCATGACGGCGATCCGCAGAATCGGTTCAGCGGCCATCAATACTGACCTGATAAATGGTTGTAAAGCGATAGCCCCGATGTCGATCGCTCGCAAAGTAAACAGATCTGCCGTCCGGCGAGAAGCTCGGCGTTAAATCGTTGGCTGAACTTGAGGTCAGAAATCGGATTTCTCCGGTTTCATTTGAGCGTATCGCAATATCCCAATTCCCCCGCTGGTCGGTGGCGAATGCCGTCCACTTTCCGTTGGGCGACGTCGAAGCCACTGCCTCCATTTGCGAGGGGTCGTCGAATCCGTCCGGGCCGAGAACCGAAGTCACCAGCCGGCTGCCGACGAACCGCGGCTCGATCTCCAGGTCAGCCGGCGCCACCAGTTGAACCCGCGACGCACCGTCGGAAACATCGGCAATCCAACGGCGGTTCTCGGCGACCGCAATTGCAACAATAACCACAATCATTGCTGCTGCTGAAGTTATGGCCGGGGGCGACATTCTCGGTAAGGGTGGATCCAGCATCAGAAGAAACACTAACCATAAGATCATAACGATCCAGGCGCGCGGAAACGCGGCGATCATCGCAACGCCGGTGTCATATCCGGCGGTCGCGCCCATCAGGTTCGAACACATTATGGTGAATAGAAGACCCCAGCAAAATTGGGTACCCCAGGACCTTTCAAGAGTGATCAGACCGGCGATGGCGGGATAAAACAAAAACTGGTGATAGCTGGCCTGACTTGGACTAACCAAAGACACCATAGCGATCGCCGCACCATACTCCAACATGACGTGGCGGCGCTTCGAACGGGAAATACAGTAAAGCGTCGCCGCGACTACCGAGATACTGAGCAAAGGGCGCAAGAAGAAGAACAGCCAAGGCGCATCGAGGATCGGAGCCGGATTCAAGAGATCGTCGCGAACAAGGGCGCGCCTCAGAAACGCCTGAAGCGTGTTCCAGTGAACGTTGTAGGGGTCTTGGATTTCCCCGCGCAGTGTCCTGCCCAATACCTCCTGCACGTATGTATGGTGCGGCGCCCAACCCATCGCCGCGTATTCCAATGCAGCCATCACGGCGAGCGCTGCAATGGACCACATGAAGGCACGATATTGACGGCGGATAACAAAATACGCCAATAGGAAACCCGGAAAGATTTTCGTCAGCGTACCTGCCGCTGAGGCGGCACCGGCGATCAAGGGCCATCGCTCCGATAACACTACAGCAGACAGCATCAGCAATGTCAGAACGATATAGAACTGGCCATAGGTGAAGTTGTTCCCCAAAGCGTCCCCTGCCAACAACGCTATAAGCGCGGCCGCCGGCCATTCCAATCCGGACGACTTTGCGGTCAAATGAATCACGACCATCAATGCGATGATGTTTACAAGGGTCCACGCACGCTTCGCAGCGATCGGGGCAAGATTCGCCAACGGCCACATGATCAACGCGTTCATCGGCGGAAAATAGTTGAATAGGGCCGCCGGACGTTCAATGCCTGCCCGTCGCTTCGCGCGTTCAAACCAGAGCGGATTGTAGAGTTCGGTCAGCGGCTCGCCGTGACGTACGGCCCACGCTGAGACGTAATAGTTTGGAAAATCGGTGACGATCGTCTGCCACGACGGAATAACGTAGAGGAAAA
>QHWY01000147.1 GCA_003223875.1 Acidobacteriota bacterium
CGGCGGGGCGCCCAGGAAACCCCTCGGCTGCGGGTCGCCGATCTCGAGATGGATACGGCAGCCCGTCAGGTGCGGCGCTCCGGGCAAACCATCGATCTGAAGATGAAGGAGTATGCTCTTCTCGAGTTTCTTCTCCGCAATGCGCATCGCGCAGTAACCCGCACCATGATTGTTGAACACGTATGGGATATTCACTTCGACAGCATCAGTAATGTCGTCGATGTGCACATCAACTCGCTGCGGAACAAAATCGACAAAGGCTTCGATCCGCCGCTGATACACACGATAAGAGGCGTGGGCTATTTGTTGAGCGATCGTCCTCAATGAAACCCCTTACTCTACGAACCAAGCTGACGCTGTTTTACTCCATTACAGTCAGCGTGCTGCTGACCGGATTTGCGCTTATGTACTATCGCGTTCTGAGCGTCGGTCTGGATCAGGCTCTCACTCAGGAGCTGATGGACAGGACGTCAGGGCTGCGAGGCTATCTGCGCTTCGAAGAAGGCCAGCCGATTTTTACCTACGATGCAACCGATCCTGACGAAGTCTCTTTCATCAATTCCGCCACCCGGTACTACCAGGTATATGAAATCCGCAATGGAACACTGCTCGCCGAATCGGATGAGCTGCGGGCGTTGGGAGTGGAGTATTCGGCCGAAGACCTTACACGCTACATCCAAGAGCCTCCATCGTTAATCGATCTTCAGACTGATCAAGGCAAGCTTCGCCTGCGGAACGAAGCGGTGGCGGCTGAGGGTGAGGTTTACTTGCTTGTGGTCGGCACATCACTTCAGCCAATGGAAGAGACACTGACTTCTTTCATTAAAGCGCTCGCGTGGCTGATACCTTCAGGAGTCCTTCTTGCGGCATTTGCGTCGTGGTTCATGGCCGGTAAAGCATTGCAACCCGTGGCGGCCTTGGGAAAGGCGGCCGGTGAGATCGCCGTATCGAGCCTTGATCGCCGCCTGCCGGTGCGCGGAACGAACGACGAACTCGATCAACTCGCAGCTCAATTCAACGGCACACTGGCGCGGCTGGAGAAGGCGGTAGAGGAAATGAAGCACTTCACAGCCAGCATCTCGCACGAATTGCGCACACCTCTGGCCGTCCTGCGAGGCGAAGCCGAAATTGCTCTGATGCAGGCGAACTCCACTGAACAATACCAGCGTGTACTCGGCAGCCAGTTGGAAGAATTTGAAAAGCTGACCCGTATGATCAATCAACTGCTGATTCTGGCGCGCGCGGAATCGGGCGACGTCGCCATCGCAAATGAGCCGGTGAATATTTCAAGCATGACGCAGTCTCTCGCCGAGCAGCTCGAGCCTGTGGCTGCCTCGAAGGATGTCTCTATCTCATGCAATTGCGATCCCGAGGTGATACTTCGAGGCGACGCAGCATGGGTCGAGCGCATTATTCTCAATCTCGTCGATAACGCGATCAAATTCACGCCGCCCGGGGGGCATGTCCAGATCAAAGTTTCTCGGGTTGACGGAGACGCGATTCTCGACCTCGCAGACGACGGTATAGGGATCGCGCCAGAAGCTGTTCCTCACATTTTTGAAAGGTTTTATCGCGCCGATCCCTCCCGCAGCAATCGCGCCGAGGGCGCTGGTCTGGGACTGAGTCTCGTCAAATGGGCTGTGGATCAACATCGCGGATCCATTCAGGTCCAGAGCTCCCTTGGTCGGGGAACGCGGTTCATCGTGCGGCTTCCCCTCCTAAGTTGAGGGTGTTGCAAAACTACGGATAGCGGGTTCGGTTTTTACTGTAGCGGCGCTCTACGAGCGCCGGTTTTTCGCAGAATCAACCAAGTACCGGCGGTCATAGACCGCCGCTACAGCAGACGCAAACCGCTTTGCGGCAGTTTTGCAACACCCTCAAGTTGGGATGGGAAATTAATTTCATTTAATCTGCCGTTAATCACACCTTAATCCGATGCGGATGTAATTGCCGTTGTGAAGGCATCTGGAAGGAATCGCAAATTTGAATTTCAGCGACTCGCTTTGACTGTTGGCATGGCCGTCGCATTTTGTGCCGCGGCTGTAAACGGTCAGCATTCAAAGACGAATCAGAACCCACCCGCCGTCCCCCCGGCGAAAACCATCCAACCTGCGACGCATTTCACCCAGGGTACGATCGCTTCGATCGATGCGAACGAAATGGTAATCACCAAAAAAGTTCGCGGTAAGGCAAAGCAAGCGAGCTTTACGTTGAACTCCGAAACGCAGCGGAACGGAACTTTGGCTGCTGGCACTCGCGTTTCCGTTCAGTACCGAGAGCAGAACGGCCAAAACATCGCGGCTGCGGTGCGACAGCTAACGGTGAAGAACGCTCGAAAGCCTGCCAAGACGGCATTCAAGTCACGATCGAAGAGTTAGGGTCCCCCTTCCTCCTCCCAAAGGGACGCCGCTATTCGGCGTCCCTTATTTTGTTCGTAAAACGTATTGGAAATCGTAGGTTGGAAATTGTTGCATTGCTTCATCCGAAAAAATCTAAATCTCCAATGAAGCAACTTCCAATATTGGAATTTACAATGCCTTTACTCTTAGAGGCCGCTATTCCTAGAGGAAATCCGTCCAACAATAGAAGAACCCTGGAGGACTCTAACTTCCTGGCCCTCCATTCGCACGGATATCCGTAATGCCGGTGGGAATTGGGTCGATGAAGAAGCGGTCACCGACATGGGGTTGCTGACGAGCCGCAAGCCCGACGACATCAAAGCCTTCAACAAGAAAATGATCGAGGAATTTGCCGAGGGCGAACACAAGGCGCGGCACCGTGAGCGCCGCGTAGCCTGAGCTACTCCAGCATCGGGCGGTAATCGTCGAGAGGGCGTTCCTCGAGCCGGCCTCCCATGATCGCGCGGGCACAGGTGTTCCATCGCAGCAGGGCTTCATCATTACCATGCGGCCGGAGATTTTCAGCCCTTTCGTACAGACGCATGGCTTCACGGAAAAGGTCGTAAGCCGAAAAGTGCGATCCGGGAGCCGCCCGCCGCACATAAACGCGCGCCTGGCGTTCGAAGAGGATTCCTTGATAGTAGGCGTGCAGATATTCGTCCCCAAGGCGCGGCAGCAGAGACCAAGCATGGTCGAGATTGTCCACAATGTTTTGGGTGAACTGGTCGGATAACGCGAGGATCAGAAGGATGATCGCCTCACGGTTGTCCGGATCGATGGCTAGAATATCCTGGCAAATACTCTCCGCCAGCGCGGGTTCGTTGAGCAAGCGATACCGTTCCGCGCGCTCCAGCGCGGCTGGAATCGCAGCTTTCGACAGCTTCTTGAGTTCGAATTCCATAGCATCCTCCGCAATTTTCAGAAATTGCTCACTGTCCCCGAATTGCACGGAACAACCTCTTGATGGGATCGTAAAACTCGTCCACGACTCGTTCCTTCAGTGGAATTATGGCGTTGTCGGTAATCGTTATGCTTTCCGGACACACCTTAGTGCAACACTTTGTGATATTGCAGTAGCCGATTCCTTTCGCTTTCGCAAGTTCCTCAACGCGATTTTCTGTATCGAGCGGATGCATCTCCAGCGCCGCCACGTAAACAAAAAATCGCGGGCCGATGAATTCCTCATGTTTGTGATGCTCCCGCAAAACGTGACAGACGTCCTGACAGAGGAAACATTCAATGCACTTTCGAAATTCTTGGACGCGGTCCACATCCTCCTGTTGCATGCGCCAGCTTCCATCGGCAACGTCGGGGGGACGGGGCTTGAATTTTTTAATTTGTTTCTTAACGCGAAAATTCCACGAGACGTCGGTGACCAGATCTCTGATAGAGGGAAAGCTTCTCATCGGTTCGATCGTCACCGGACGTTCCAATGGAAGCTGGTTGAGCCTCGTCATGCACATCAGCCGAGGGATCCCGTTGATCTCGGCTGAACACGAGCCACATTTGCCGGCTTTACAGTTCCAACGAACCGCCATATCGTTGGCCTGCTCGGCCTGAATTTTGTGGACAGCATCGAGAACGACCATTCCTTCGGAAATTTCGGTCGTGTACTTGAAAAACTTTCCTTCGCCCGCGGCCCCACGCCATATAGAAAAAGTAGCCGACGTCATTATTTTTGTTGCTCCTCAATAATCTGCTTCAACTCCGCCGGCAGAGGCGGAATGTTCTGCCGCACAACTTTCATTTCGCCGCCCGGACCGCGGCGCGCGATGATATTGAACTCGCCGAAAGCCTTGTCCTTATTTGGATAATCTTCGCGGAAATGACCTCCGCGGCTTTCACGACGTTCCAGGGCCGATCGCGTTATGGCTTCGGAAACGGTCAGCAAATTCGGCAGATCAAGCGCCGTATGCCACCCGCTGTTGTATTCGCGGTTGCCCTGCACCGCGACTGAGCGCATTCGTTTTTGGAATTTTCCGATTTCTTCCAGCGCCTTCAACATTTCCGGCTCGGTCCGCACGATGCCGACGAGCTCCTGCATTTTCACTTGTAACTCATGCTGAATTTGATACGGACCCTGTGCGTCGGTCGAACGTGTTCCCCTTTCGAACGGCTCCAAAGCCGACCGCGCGATGCTGTCCACCTGATCTGTGTTGATCGTTCCTGCTGAATGCTCCTTCGCGAAAGCTGCGGCAAACTTTCCGGCGCGTTTCCCGAAAACAAGCAGGTCCGACAGAGAATTACCGCCGAGACGATTTGCTCCATGAAGGCCACAGCCGCACTCGCCGGCAGCGAACAGGCCGGTCACCGTAGACATCTGCGTCTCTGGATGAACGCGGATGCCGCCCATGATGTAGTGCATCGTTGGCCCAACTTCCATCGCAGTTGTCGTAATGTCGACATCGGCGAGTTGCTTGAATTGGTGGTACATACTCGGCAGCTTCTTCTTAATGTGTTCCGGCGCGTTTGGGATTTTTTCTTTGATCCAGGAGATGTCGAGAAATACACCGCCATGCGGACTTCCCCGGCCTTCCTTGATCTCGCGCACGATGCAGCGGGCGACGTGGTCTCTTGTCAGCAGTTCGGGAGGGCGGCGCGCCTGTTTATCACCCTGACAATATCTCCAGCCTTCTTCTTCGTTGTCGGCCGTCTGATGGCGATAAGCTTCCGGGATGTCATCAAACATGAATCGGCGACTTTTGCTGTTTCTCAAAACGCCGCCCTCACCGCGTACGCCTTCGGTCACCAGGATTCCCGCAACGCTCGGCGGCCAGATCATTCCTGTTGGATGGAATTGCACGAACTCCATGTCCATAAGGTCGGCACCGGCGTTGTATGCCAGTGCGTGCCCATCGCCTGTATATTCCCAACTGTTACTTGTGATCTTGTAGGAACGGCCGACTCCGCCGGTTGCCAGAACAATGGCCTTTGCCTCAAACAGCAGAAACCCGCCGCGTTGGCGGTCATAACCAAAAGCTCCGACAACACGATCTCCATCTTTCAGGAGGGAGAGAACCGTGCACTCCATGTGCACATCGATCCCCTGGTGTATGCCGTGGTCCTGAAGGGTGCGGATCATTTCGAGGCCCGTGCGATCGCCAACGTGAGCGAGACGCGGGTACCGATGTCCTCCGAAGTTTCGTTGAAGAATATCTCCCTCGCGCGTTCGATCGAAAACAGCACCCCACGCCTCCAACTCGCGCACACATGTGGGCGCCTCTTTCGCGTGGAGTTCGGCCATACGCCAGTTGTTCACGTATTGGCCCCCGCGCATCGTGTCGGCAAAATGAACTTTCCAGTTGTCGGCGGAATTGACCGTACCCAGCGCTGCCGCGATGCCGCCCTCGGCCATGACGGTATGCGCCTTCCCGAGAAGAGATTTGCAGACCAGCCCGACGGTGACTCCGCCAGCCGAAGCTTCGATCGCCGCGCGGAGTCCAGCGCCACCGGCGCCAACAACAAGCACGTCGTGTTCGAATTTCTGATATTCGGGCATTTAAATGATTCTCCAGTCCGTCCAGACACCCATAGAGCAAAGCCGCACGTATACGTCGGAAAAGGCAACCCAGAACAAGCTGCACCAGGCCCAGCGCATGTGATTACGATTTAGCGCGCTGACACAGTTGTAGCAATTGCGTCCTAAGATCGCGTTCTTCAATTCGTCGTGGCGTCCACCGATGAGATGCCTCATCGAGTGACAACCGAGGGCGTAACTTCCGAGCAAAAAAACATTGACCGCCAGAACGATTGTGCCGACTCCAATCCCGAAGTGCACCGCTCCTGCTGCATCCGTGAACCAGAGAGCCTTCCAGACATCGTAGGCAAGGAAAAACAAGAAGAGGACAGCCAGATAAAGAAAATACCGATGGATGTTTTGAATGATCAGCGGAAATGATCGCTCGCCGCGATAACCGCCGCGCGACTCGCCTACCGCGCACGCGGGAGGATCGGCCCATAACGCCTTGTAATAGCTTCCGCGATAGTAGTAACAGGTGACGCGGAATCCGCCGGGCGCCCACAGGATCAGAAGCGCCGGAGAGAACGGCAGAAATGCCGGCCACCATGCCGGAACTGGTCCAAACCAGCTATGCTGCGAATCGCCAAAAACCTCCGGCGAATAGAACGGAGATATGTAGGGGCCAAAGTAATAGTGATTTCCCTGAAATGCCGCCCATGTCGCATAAATAATGAAACCTAATAAACCCAAAGCCACCGCGAGTGGTTCCACCCACCATAGGTCCCGGCGCTCCGTGGTTCCTAACCCTCTTTTCGTTGAAACTGCTGCTTGCGGCACAATTCGACTCCTGCACTAAGCTCTCGGATCGAAACGTGACAATATAGCTGACAATTTAGCCAGCGTTCAACAGCACTTTCAGAATGCCGCGTTCCGCGGCCCGCTGAAAGGCCCGCCTGGCGTGGGAAAGAGGAAAGCTCTCCGAAATTATATCAAGGACA
Organism: Acidobacteriota bacterium; assembly: GCA_003223875.1. Lineage (GTDB taxonomy): Bacteria > Acidobacteriota > Terriglobia > 20CM-2-55-15 > 20CM-2-55-15 > 20CM-2-55-15. The sequence continues at coordinate 6,858 of QHWY01000147.1, forward strand.
TTGATGCTCCTGGTTCGGAGAAAATTGCGCGCCGGCTCAAACCTTCCGCACCGCGATCCAGGCTTTGCACAAAAACTGCATGATGTCGGGCTCTCCGCTGTAGCGGCGGTCTATGAAGACATTCATGAGCCGCGGCTCAAAGTGAACAATGAAAGTTCGCAACGGATCTAAAGGACTTACTGCGACACTTTCGTTACAGCTGTGAATGAATTACAGTCGAGCGCCATTCCCCTCCTTGCATCACCGCAA
>QHWY01000148.1 GCA_003223875.1 Acidobacteriota bacterium
GCTGGCTCGAGGGTTGCAGCCGGCAAGGATGAGTAAACCTATGAACAGTATTATTGCGATTCCAAACTCCCCTTCTAAGTTAGGGGTGGCTTCGCGAACGAAGTGAGCGAAGACGGGGTGGTTCGTTTGTGAACCACCCCGCCTCGCTGCGCTCGGCACCCCTCCTAACTTAGGAGGGGTGGCTCGGAAAAGATCCCGTAATAAACTCACAGATGACTCCTTTCTTCGCCTCCCGTGGACCGCCCGCTCGCCGGCTTGTGCCGGCAAACGGGCGTTTGAGGAGAGTTAGAATCGGACGAAAAATCCGATCGATGGTTGTGCAAGGTGAGTCACTTTATCGAGGTTCAAATTATTGAGGGAGAAATCCGGTACCTTGTAAACCAAACCGCGGTATTCTGCCCGCACGCCAAAGTTGCGAGTGAGATCGAAATTGAAACCACCGCCGTAAACGAATGCCGGCTTGGTTTGCCGATCGACACCATTTAACAGGTATCGGTCTGTGGGATCAAAGATCAGCGCGCCGGCTCCTGCCAACGCATAAGGCCGAATGTTAGCGACACGCACTGGAATATGTGCCACAAACGATCCAGTCAGCTCATGCATGTCGGCCTCAATCGAGGATTGGCCGATTGATGCAAAATAGTTTTGGGTGTTGCGTGTGTAACCGTAGTTGCCTTCGACGCCCGCCCAGCTATTGAACTGGTACGAATACCCAACGAGCAATCCGCCCGACTTGGTCGTGCGGTGTGTTGTTGGAATTGAATCCGCGGTCGACTCTTTTGTGATCAGCGCCGTCCCTTGAACGGTGACTTGCGATGGTTGCTCCACTTGTGCCAGCGCTGTCGTGGAAAAGAGAAGAAACGCCGCGACGGTTGCGAGAAATGTTTTGTTCATTCTGATCCTCCTTCGGTGCGTCCCACAGGTGCAATGGATCTGCCACTCGCTAAATCACTGAATCTTGTGCCAGCCGAACCGATCGCGATCGCTAGATCGCGAAACGGTTCGCGAAATCGCGAAAGAATTCGCGAAAACTTGAGGCTGCGTGATCAGAGTGGCGATACGCTGGTAAATTCTGTGGCGAGCCGCCGCGTATGCTTTCGCTTCCTGCCACGCGAACAAAGCCAGAATGATCAGGCCCGCGCCGGCAAACACAAATGCAGCAAGCAGTGCATTAACTTCCAGTAGATACAACATGATTTACCTCCTATGACCGCGCACTAGCCGGATTCCGGCATCAGCAATGAGTGCGATGCCTCCCAAGAGCAAGACAACCAGAAAAGCGACGAGGGGAATCAACGTGTAGTTCATTCATCACCTCCGCGAGGTGATCGGAAGTGCACGAGAGATTCCCCTCCTCGCGGCTTTGCACAAAAAATCCTGGGCGGTCATAGACCGCCCCTACAGTTTGGGGTGCGCAACTGTAGGGGCGCTCTATGAGCGCCCGCGATGTATTTTTTGTGCAAAGCCCCTCCTCACAGAGGAGGGGGTTGCAAAACTACGAATAGCGGGTTCGGTTCTTACTGTAGCGGCGCTCTATGAGCGCCGGTTTTTCGCAGAATCAACGAAGTACCGGCGGTCATAGACCGCAGCTACAGCAGACGAAAACCGCTTTGCGGCAGTTTTGCAACATCCTCCTCCAGAGGAGGGCAATGTACTTATTTCTTCGTCGGGTCGCTTGGTGAGGTCTTATCCAAGGAGCTGCAGAGGCGTTCCTGTTGAATCCAACGGATCACATACGAAGGACAATTTTCGATGGCGATGTTTCGCGATTTCGCAGAACAAAGAAACACCATCGCGTCGCGGTCAACAAATGTCACATTCGCAAGATCGATCGAGATCGTTTGCGATTCAGCATCATCGTTGGCGAGCAGCCGTTCTATTTCCGGAAGGTATTCTTTAGTCAGTTGGCCGCACAACCGCACCTTGAAGGATCTTTCGTTTTCTCGGGTTGGAGTGATCTTTAACATGACTTAATACTTCCCGCCGTACCTGTCCTGCAAGTCCAGGACCACAGTCTTAATCAAGGATTCCCACGGAACAAGTGTTTATTGACCTTGAGCGTCTTTATTCTGGATTCCAAGGTCGACGCCGGTATGCCGAGTCGCGCCGCCGCGCCGTCGGGTCCGGCGATCCGGCCGCGCGTTTCCCTCAAGACCGCCTCGATCTGTGCCTTCTGCTGCTCGCGGGTGTTCGGCGATTCCGGATCCGGCCTTTCTAAACTGTTTTGGGAGTCTTCCGGAAGCGTACCAGGTTCCAGGCGAAAGACTTCACTGTCGGCGAGAATAACTCCACGCTCGATGACATTCTGCAGTTCACGAATATTGCCAGGCCAGGAATAGCGTTCGAGCGCATCCAACGTCCGGCGATCGATTTGTCGGATGCGCTTGCCCATGCGCGTTGCAAAACGCGAGACGAAATAATCTACCAGGATGGGAATGTCATCGATGCGTTCTCTCAAAGCAGGAGCGTGAATTGGAAAGACATTCAATCTGTAGTACAAGTCCGCGCGGAAATGCCCCTCACTAACCTGGCGCTGCAAGTCGCGGTTCGTCGCCGTGATCACACGAACGTCCGCCTGGATGGTCCTGTTGCCGCCGACCCTCTCGAATTCCTTTTCCTGCAGGACCCGCAGGAGCGCGATCTGCATTTCCGGCGTCAGCTCGCCGATTTCGTCGAGGAAGATCGTTCCGCCATTCGCCGTCTCGAAACGTCCGATCCGTTGTTGCAAGGCTCCCGTGAACGCGCCCTTTTCGTGGCCGAACAACTCGCTGGCGATGAGTTCGGCCGGGAGCGCCGCACAATTCACCTTCACGAGAGCACGCCCCGCGCGCGGAGACCGCCGGTGGATGGCGTGTGCGATGAGTTCCTTTCCCGTACCCGTTTCTCCGGTGATCAATACGGTCGAATCGGTCGGGGCAACGCGATCGATGACGGATAATACATTCCGCAAAGACTGGGACGAGCCGACGATTTCTTCGAAGATGGATCGTTGAACGATTTCGTCCTGCAGGATACGGTTTTCCGCCTGGAGCTGCTCTTTTAACGCTTTGATTTCCTCGAAAGCCAGTGCATTCGATACCGCAATCGAGACAATTTCCGAAACATCCTGGAGCAGTTGAACCTCGCCGCGATCGAAACTGCGTTTCTCGAATGAAATAAAATCGACTGCGCCGAGCAGCTCGCCACGCTTGAGCAAAGGCAGTGAAACGTAACTGCGAACGCCATACTGCAGCAGTCTTTCGTCTTCCGGAAATCGTTTTTGGAACTCGAGGTCCGTGCAAACGTACGGCTTGCGTGAAGAAGCGACTTCGCTCACATGATGCTCGCTCAACCGCTGCTTGAGAACCGGCTTCACCGGTAAATTGACGGAGGACGCCGCGCGCGCAACCACACTTTCGACCGATTCGCCAGGCCTTCTTCCGACCCGTTCGACATGCAGGGAGTGCAGCCGCACGTAATCGCCTTCAATCACGAATACGTCGATGGCGTCAAAGCGGATCGTCGGTTTGAGCGCAGCGATTAGCGACTCGAGGACTTCGGTCAGCTCGAGATGGCTGCTGGCCGCCTTTGCAACATCAAGTATGAGCTGCGCGCTGGAGTGAATCCCATAACGAACCTCAAGACGCCCCTCACTCGTTCCTTTCATTTGGAAAGAGTATCACGTGACAGGTTTGTGTTCATCGCCAAGACGGAAACTGCGGACCCGCGGGAAGACGTTAGATCCGTCCGGGAGTTCGTCATTTGCGCGCCTTCCGTGACTGATAAAGCGTGGTTTTGCCGACTTTTCGCAGGAACGAACCTTTCAACCCACCCCCATTCAAAAGCTTCTTAAGGGTCACGTATGTGCTAGTGGAGCGAACGCTATGCAACGGCGAACCGACTGCACTATCCTTTCAGTAAAACAGAAGGAGAATACATGGAGGCCGAAGTTAAGAAGAGGCTTTTCACAGTCGAGGAATATCACCAGATGGCAGAGGCTGGAATTCTCCGCGAGGATGATCGTGTCGAACTCATTGACGGAGAAATTATCCAGATGAGCCCGATCGGTCATCGCCACATGGTGTGCGTGAATAGAGCAAATACGCTTTTCATACAAGCGTTCGGAAACGGGGCTGTTGTCAGCCCTCAGAATCCGGTGCGACTGACAGACTGGACAGAACCACAGCCAGACCTTGTCGTGTTTAAACCGCGCGCTGATTTTTACGCTAAAAAAGAACCTGTACCTGAAGATGTGTTGTTCATGGTCGAAATAGCGGAGACGACGCTTTCATACGATCGAAAGATCAAATTACCGCGATACGCCGCGGCGGGCATACCCGAATTTTGGATCGGAGACCTCAAGAACGACATTCTTCACGTTTATCGCAATCCGGGGCGCGAAACCTACAACATTGCGCTGATTCTCCATCCGTCCGAGTCGATTTCGCCGCTCGCATTCCCAGACGTCACGTTTCAGGTGGGCGAACTCCTGAGCATAGACTGCGAAAAATTACCCCCGAGATCAGGGATACAGCCTTGACTGCTTCCACTCTTTGCCCGATTTTTCATATCGAAGCCGTTCGTGGCGCCGATTTTCGCGATGTGTCCAGAACAATCCGAGGAACATCGAGTTCGCTGGGCCCTTCAGTTTCTGATGGCACGAATGGAGGGCCCGGACACTGCTCATTGTCTATTTGTGGGTGTTCGTGGGCGAATCCGACCGTTCATTGAGAATGCGTTGGGTTGGTTGAACGGCGTGCCTAGAATGCTAAATTCTCAAACTTGAATACATTAGGAGCGAAACTATGCAATTCCCGCGACAGGTTATCGTCGTTGCTGGTGTTCTTCTCGGCGTCTCCGGGTTCCTAACGCCTTTGGTGGTTGCTCAGTCCGTGGCGAGTGGAACTGTTGAAGGGAGTGTCGTCGACCCAACAGGGGCCGTGGTGACAGGTGCAATGGTTCAGATCCGGAATCCGATTAGCCGTTATCAGCAGACCACGACCACGGATAGTACGGGCGCGTTTCGATTTACGAACCTTCCGTTCAATCCGTATCACCTTGAAGTGACGCAGCCGGGGTTCGGGGTGGCCGCTCAGGATGTAAGCGTGCGTACAGCAGTTCCCCTCACCGTAAAGATCTCGCTAGCCGTTCAAGGACTGAGCCAGGAAGTGAGCGTCGAGGCTGCTGCTGCGGATATTCTGGAGAATGTGCCGTTCGCTCATGCCGACGTCGACCAGTTGACATTTGATAAGCTCCCAACGCTTTCGCTCGGCTCAGGATTGAGCGATGTGATCGCGATGATGGCGCCTGGTGTCGTCCCGGATTCCAATGGCTTCTTCCACCCGTTGGGAGATCATGCAAATGCGTCTTTTCAAATTGATGGGCAACCGATCAATGATCAACAAAGCAAGACCTTTTCAACACAGTTTCCGCTGAACGCCTTGCAAGGAATGGAATTTGTCACGGGGGCACCGGCGGCTGAATTTGGTGAGAAGACGAGCCTCGTCGTGAATGCAACAACACGCTCTGGACTTGCACAGGGTAAAAAACCTCGGGGCGATGTTCTTGCATCGTATGGCTCATTTGGTACGGGTCTCGGTGAAGCAAACATGGGACTCGGTTCAGACAAGGTGGGCTATTTCTTCGCCCTCAATGGCTCGCGATCGGGCCGTTTTTTGGACACTCCCGAGTTCACGCCCTTGCATGCCATTGGTAATACCGAATCGTTCTTTCAACGTTTCGATCTCCAGCCGGGCCACAATGACGCGCTTCACGTGAATATGTTTCTCGCACGAAATTGGTTTCAGATACCGAACACCTTTGATCAGTCCACACAGGATCAGCGTCAGAAAGCAGTAACTTTTAATCTTGCGCCCGGTTACCAACATACATTTAGCACGAGTACGCTCTTAACGATCAATCCGTACATTCGTCAAGACAACGTTCACTATTACCCAAGCCCGGACATCTCCGACGACAATCCGCTCACGGTATCCCAAAATCGACGGCTCACGAATTTTGGTTTCAAAGCAGACGTGGCGTACGTGCAAGGCAAGCATAATGTGAAATTCGGGACACAACTCATGGGAACCCGCTTGACCGAGCAGTTTGGACTCGGAATCACGGCGTTCGACTTCAATGCGGTCTGCCTGGATCGGGCTGGTAACGCCGTCGCCGCTCCGACGATTACAAATCCCAACAACTGTGCCCGCGCAGGATTTCAACCAAATCCCGACCTGCAGTCTGGCCTCCTTCCGCTCGACCTGACAAGGGGTGGAAGCCTCTTCCAGTTCAACGCGACGGATACCATCAAGGAGTACGCAGGGTACGTTCAGGATTCGATCACTTTGGGGAACCTGACGCTGAGTCCAGGTCTGAGAATAACTCGTTATGACGGCCTCTCGCAGGCAACCGGCGTTCAACCTCGGTTTGGGCTGGCGTACCTCATCAAAGGAACGAACACCGTGCTCCGGGCAGCGTACTCCAGAACGCTCGAAACGCCACACAATGAAAACCTGCTCCTATCCAGTTTCACCGGCGCGGCGGGATTGACGGATGTCTTCGGCGCAGTCGGTCAGAATCCGCTTCCAGCCGGCCGGCGCAATCAGTTCAATGTGGGGTTCCAACAAGCCATCAGCCGATTCGTGCAGGTCGATGCAGACTACTGGTGGAAGTTCACGGTCAATGCCGCGGAGTTCGATGTCCTCTTGAACACTCCTATTACATTCCCAATCATGTGGAGGAAAGACAAGCTGGATGGATTCGGTATCCGCATCAGCACCGTCAATGTTCACGGCTTTTCAGCGAACTCGACCCTGACCCACGGAAGACTGCGTTACTTCGGTCCGGAAACTGGCGGACTAATCTTCAACCAGCCGCTTGCGAACGTCTTCCGGACGGATTCGGATGATCCATTTAACCAGACAACATCGGTACGTTATCAGTGGCGTCGCATGGCGTCGCAACGGACCTTGGGCAACCTTGACGTGGAAATACGATCGCGGCCAGGTGGCCGGTGTTGGATCCCTTCAGGACATGTTCGGCTTGACCGGAGCACAACAAGCTGCTGGCGGCTTCTTCTGCGGTAGTCAGTTCGCGACTCCAGACAACCCGATAACGGCTTGCCCAAGCGGAAACCTCGGAACAACCCGCCTGCGCCTTCCCGCAAATGATGAAGAAGCAAACGACGACACAAATCCGGGACGAGTTGCCTCTCGGAGCCTGATCGACGTCGGTTTTGGCACGGATAACTTGTTCATGGTCGAGTCGGGCAAGCGCACTGTCCTGCGCTTCACGATCCTCAACGTTACAAACAAGGCAGCGATGTTTAACTTCCTTTCCACCTTTGGCGGTACGCACTTTGTCGCCCCTCGTACCTATCAAGGTTCATTCGGCTTCGTCTTCTAATCGGTACTTCCAGGAATTCGCGCCGGGGGTGCTCTCAGCACCGCCTGGCGCGTTCGAAGCTACGAAGACTTTGTCAGATGCACATGAAGCTGAGGGTGGCCTACTCGCGCTTGAATCCAATTTTCTGCCGAATGGTTTCGGGCAGCCTCTCCAGAATTTTTTCGTGACGCGCGAGCACGCTCTTAATCACGTCCAATTCCTTCATGACCTCAGCGTGCTTCTTTTCCATTTCAGCGTGCCTCTTTTGCATCTCGGCAGTCTGTTTTTCCATTTCAGCATTTCTTTTATCGGACCGATCCAAGAACTCGATATGCTGCTTTGCGAGCGCTGCTTGGTTTTGTAACAACATTGCCATCGCTGCTTCCAGAGTTCCGTTGAGCTGCCGTGCTCGGGTTGCCATACGCCTCCATTCTAGCAGGTTCTCCAGCGCAGGCTGAGCAACTGACGAGCCATAGGAACTTCAGTCATTTTCAACATAGATAGCTTTATGATCGCGGAGAAAAGGCGCGAAGATCGCGACAATCACGACTGAGCAGCGATAATGCAACGCCTGCGATTTAGTTTTTAATTGGCGGAAGTGAGTCCGGGTCTTTCACCCGCTGCATTTTCGACTAATCGCGCTTAATGACGACAAGGCTGACATCGTCGGCCGGTTCCGCAAAATCGAGGATGTCCGTCTTGATGCCTTCGAAGATCTGCGCCGCGCGCTTGTGCTTTAGCTCGCGAACTTTTCGTTCCAGCCGTTCGGGGAAATACCGTTCTATCTCGTTCATGTGTTCCGATAGTCCATCTGTATAAAGGAGCAAGATGTCGCCTTTACCCATGAGCGTCCATTCGTTGAGCTGGTACTGATCTTTGAAACCCAGAACGCTTTGCGTCTTGCGCCAGTCGATAGTGTTATTGGAGGGAAGCGTCCCAATCGGCGGAAACGATGTACAAAGCTCCCGGCTCACCGGCATGAAACGGTCTAGCTTATACGAGAACACAACCGGAGCCGGATGTGCGGCTGAAAGGAATCGGAACGTCGAATCTTCGGAAATTTCGCCGTAAATCATTGTCGCGAATTTGTGGAGACTCGATGAATCGTAGAATTGCGTGTTGAGGTTCTCGAACAGATGTTTTGTGATATGGCCGAACATATCCAGCTCGTAAAGCGAGCCGACGAGAAACGCCTGATGCAACATCGCTGCGACCACCGTGTCGGTCACATGATGCCCCGATACATCGAAAAGGACGATCCCAGCCATTCTCCTGCACCGCTTCAGGTTTTCCACAATGTCGTCCCGCCCTTGCGCGTCAGCGCGCTCAATCCTGGCCTGCAGATCGTATCGTTTTTGAAAATCAACATAGATGATATGGTCGCCGCCTCCCGCTTCGTTTAGGGACAGTGTCTCGCCGTAAACATCAATTCCGTCGAGCACCGGAACGTCCGCGCGCGATGGCTTGATGCAATCCGCAATGTCCTGGAGGTTTTTGAGCTCGCCGATTAGAACGCCGGCGGGATCATTCATGATCTCTGATCGCATGCGATCTCCGTTGCAATGCCGTTACCGTTCACAGCCTTTCACTCCGGTGAAGATGACAAAGGGATTGTATCGATAAGCTCTTCGAAACGGGATCCAAAAACGTAGGATCGCCTCGAAGAGCCCGACAATGTTGTCGTGGAGCCTCTCGCCCTGGCTCGGAGCATTCCGGCAGCGATCGAAATCGTTGTCATCAAAATCGGCTGCAGCCAGACGTGGCTGATAAGCGCTTCATGCCGTTCCATCTCCAGGTTCATTAACGCCAGGGACATCATCATTGCGAAAACAGGACGGTAACACTACGTCGGCGATCTTCATCGAGCCTTCTCCCCCGATGTCAGCAGTTCATGGGTGAGCCGGAAAGCCAGCGGATTTGGTAATACTCTGGAGGAAAAGTTATACTAATCCGGACAAGTTGAACATTCCATTCCTCGGGGTAAAAACGGGTGGATAAGACAACAGTGACTGCCAAAGGACAAATCGTTATTCCTGGTCGGCTTCGGCAAAAGCTTCACATTCGTCAGGGAACCCAAGTCTCGATTTTTGAGCGGAATGGCGAAATTATAGTGCGGCCTATCACCGATGAATACATTAAGTCGTGCATGGGCATGACGGGAACCAAAGGACGCTTGCTGAAAGCGTTGTTACGCGAGAAATCGAAGGATCGCGAGCGTGAAAACCGCCGTAAGGGTGCTTGATTCCTACAGTCTCATTGCGTACTTTGAAGCCGAGGCCGGCGCCGAAACCGTGGCGGCAGCCCTCAAGAACGCCCGAGATTCCGGCATTTCCCTCCTCCTGAACGTGGTGAATTGGGGTGAAGTTTATTACATCACTTTGCGGGAGGCGGGCGGCGAGAGAGCGGACGAAGTCGCGCAAGTCATATCCAGCCTGCCAATAGAAATTGTTATTCCTGATCTCGACCTTACTCGGGAAGCGTCCCGCTTGAAATCTCGCGGTGGCATCGCCTATGCGGACTGTTTCGCCGCGGCTCTCGCGAAAGTTCGAAAAGCCGAACTCATGACAGGAGATCCCGAATTTCGAAGACTCGAAGACGTCGTGACCATTTTCTGGATCGATTAAGTTCTTATGTTTTTGCGGCTGTAGAGCTTAAGCCCAATCAGACTTCAAAAAAATGCATCAGAACGGCAGCTTTTCGAAAAAACATGTATTTTTCGACCCCTCTGGTTTGTCTTATGTTTGAAGGGCAAAATTCACGAAGTTCCTGTTGACCGCGTAGACCGGTCCGCGAGGGCCAAGGATAAACCCAGCGCGCTTGGAGAATTTGTGTTCTCCGAAAGCGGGAAGCGGGTGATCCCTTCTCACGGGCTGCATGGCCTCTGCAGCCCGTTTCCGGACATA
>QHWY01000482.1:0-1724 GCA_003223875.1 Acidobacteriota bacterium
AGCATATGCCGAACTCCGGGAAATGAGTGAAGCGATGGTACGCGAGAAGGGGCTTTTGAATTACGCCCAGGCTGCGCTGTTGCTGGATGTGAGTACCAAGCGTGTGAGCGAGCTGGTCCGAACAGGAAAATTAAAACCGTTCGACTTCCTCGGGCGTCGTTACGTTTCGATGCGCGACGTGGGACAGCGTTATCAGCAAGATTTGAAAGCCGGTCGGCCGCGGCGCGGCATCGGAAAGCGTGCAGTGGCGTCGATCAGGGCTGCTCTCAAAACTGACAGTGCTCAGGCCAAGCTTGGAGGTTACGCCGGTCCGTATGTCAGAGCGCAAACGGAGGCAAATAAAGAGAAGAGCCGAGAGGAACTTAGGAAAGTCTGGTGCGCAATAACGAAAGGGCCCAAGAAATGAGCCTGTCACGAGTGGGAAACGAGAACGAGAGAGAATGCGTTAGTTTACGCGAGGCCAGTTGTCGTCTCGGGGTCTGTGTTCGGACAGTACGTCGGGAAATCGATCGGGGCCGATTGCGAGCGTTTCGGGTGGGACGCAATCTACGCATAAGACTGAGTGAACTGCGTGAGGCGATTGCAGTATGACCTGTTTTGTTTTTAGACCGAGGCGGCGGGTGAACGGAAAAATTCGGATGGCTCGGACATGGAACGGGAAATTCCAGCTGCCGGGCGATGCGAAACCGACAGTTGTTGCCCTTGGTGTGAGCGATAAGCAAGTGGCTCAGGAAAAGCTACGGGAAATTGTCCGCGCGATCGAGCGAGAGCGGGCGGGGCTGGGACCAAGCAAGCTTGAGCGGGATGCTGCTAGGCAGTCGGTCGGAAAGTGCGTCGGCGAGTACATTGATATCAAACGCGGGCAGCGCTGCGATGAAAAGTACGTTCGCGAACTGGAATTAAAACTTCTGCGGGTGACGCGCGAATGTAACTGGGTCGTTTTGCGCGACATCACAGGGAACTCATTCGAGGCATGGCGTGCGCGGCAACCGCGAGAGCAGTTCTCAGCGAAAACGTTGAATGAATATCGTGCTGCGGTCTCGGGTTTTGCAAATGGCTAGAGCCTCGCATTGGCGCTAATCCGGTTCGTTCCGTGCAGAGTATTAAGGCGCTCGGAGATCCACGGCGGAAGCGGCGAGCATTCACGCCAGAAGAGTTGTGGCGGCTAGTCAACGTAGCCGGCGAACGTGGCGTTCTGTATCTGGTGGCAGCGTTCACGGGCCTAAGGCGGGGCGAGCTCGTCAAAATTGAATGGCGGGACGTTCACATTGAGGAAGCACAGCCGTACATCACCGTGCGGTCTTCGATTGCGAAGAATGCCAAACTGGTTCCTCAACCGTTGCCGTTAAAGGTGGCTACCGCGTTGCGGCAGTTACGTCGGGATGGCGTCGAACCAAATGATTTCGTTTTTGAGCGGCTGATGCCAGACATGGACTGTTTCCGAGATGACCTAAGGGCAGCAGGAATTTCATATGTGGATGAAAAAGGCGAATACGCGGATTTCCATTCGCTACGGGTCACCTTCGATACAGATTTGTGGATGGCTGAGGTGGCACCGCGGATTGTTATGGAATTGATGCGTCATAGTGACATGCGATTGACGGCGAGGACTTATATGGACGCCAACATGTTGCCGAGTTCCGAGGCGTTAGAGAAATTGCCGTCACTAAGGTTGGCGAAAATAGCCTCACACATAGACTCACAAAAAATTAGTCCCGGAGAGT
>QHWY01000482.1:1732-3117 GCA_003223875.1 Acidobacteriota bacterium
GCGTGGCCGCGGCCGTCCCGCTAAATGCAGGCGAAATGAAATTGTTAACGGCTGGAGAGGAGACGGGAGAAAATGCACCGTGCAGGAATCGAACCTGCAACCCGGTGATTTACCGTCAGTGGTTTTCAGTGTGCAACAGCTTCGCTTTGACTTTCATAAATGATTGACAGTAACCACCATTATTGAACTCATCTCACCGCTTCTCTCCTAAGGATAGCGCCACCGTAACCTACGACCGTTCCGCTGCTGGGACTGGTGCAGGCAACGTTCGAAAGACCATATTGTGTTGGGGTGCTCTCACGCATCCAAGTTTGTCCTCCGTCTGTTGTCCGTAGTATAATACCCAAATCGCCGCAAGCCATGCCGTGGTTTGTGTCGATAAAGGAAACTCCGGAAAGCACGTCAGTCACTCCACTTTGCTGCGGCACCCAATGACTGCCTCCGTCTGTAGTTCTAAGGATAGTGCCAAATTGACCGACAGTTGTTCCAGTGTTCGCTCCGGTAAACGACACCCGTAACAGATCAACTGTCGTTCCGCTTGCTTGCTGAACCCAGCTATTCCCTCCATCGGTGGTTCTGAGGATTATGCCTGCTCCGCCCACAACCGTTGCGTTCTTGGCATCCGTACGTGAAACTGCGTTAAGAGGAATGTAGAAGTCGAATTGGTAGATTGCCCAGGTGCTTCCCCCATTTGTTGTAGTAAGGATCGTGCTTGGGAAAATAGCACCTCCTCCGACCGCTGTGCCATGATTCGTGTCCGCAAAGGAAACGCCCCACAGATCAGCCATTGTTCCGCTTACTTGTGAGACCCAATGGTTCCCTCCATCTGTAGTTCTCACGATCGTGCCAAAGTCACCTACAGCGGTCCCGTTATTCGCATCCGTAAAGGAAACAGCATGGAGATCATTGTTCGCGCCGCTTGTCTGGCTAGCCCATGTATTTCCGCGATCTGTGGTTCGGACAATCGTGCTTTCTCCAATTGATCCGCCAACAGCTGTTCCGTTGTTTGCATCAGTGAAGGAAACGTCCTCGAGCGAAAGAAGCGTGACGGCTTTAGATTGGCTAAGCCAGTTGTTCCCTCCGTCGGTTGTTCTCAGGATTGTGCCAAAAGAGCCCACCGTCGTCCCGTTATTCGCATCGGTAAAGGAGACACCGACAAGGTTGTTGGTTCCTCTTGTCCGGCCAACCCACGTATTTCCCCCGTTTGTTGTTCGAAGGATGGTTCCAGCGCTATCAGCGGCCGTTCCGCCAACGGCCGTTCCGTTATTTGCATCTGTAAAGGAAACGCCCCAAAGAAAATTGGTTGTTCCACTCGTCTGGTGAACCCACGTCTGTCCCCCATTTGTCGTCCGGCGGATGGTTCCAAATTCGCCAACGGCCGTCCC
>QHWY01000169.1 GCA_003223875.1 Acidobacteriota bacterium
TGGCAGTTGAGGGAACCACCCCGCCCTCGCTTACGCTCGGGCACCCCTCCTAACTTAGGAGGGGAGTGCCCGCACTCCAATTCATTCACAGCTCCTATGACCCGCCGACAATACAGCAATTTGCGAGATCGCCGGCGGTCATTTCTTGAGGCTGCGCGCTATCGCGCTTGCGCTTCGCGGACCGCCGCTACAGTGGCCATTCTCGACTTTCTGTGCAAAGCCCCCGGAATCCGGGAACGCCTTTCGAGGCGCGTGTTCGGCCCTCATTGGCGCAGGCCGAAAACAAACAGACAAGTTCCTGCGTTCACTGCCACATATTGCTTGCCATTCACCGAATACGTCATAGGACCAGACTGGACCGCCGCACCGACGGCTGCCTTCCAAAGCAGCTCACCGCTGCGGGCGTCAAGGGCAAAGAAATATCCCTCGCGTCCTCCGCTGAACAGCAAATCCGAAGCAGTCGTCAGGATACCGGCCTCCGTTACATCAGCCATCTTGAACTCCCACTTCATTTCACCGGTGTGCGGATCAACCGCTCGAACAGCGCCGTATCCCTCTTCTTCCTTCCGAAAATTCGGAGCAGGAGACCAATTAAAGGGTATAGTCGACCGCTGCATTCCCCCCGCATAATTCCGGCCTTCCCTGTATTCGGCGGGAGCCTTGGCAAAGATCGAGTAGGAGTTGACCCAAGCGGGAATGTAGAAGAGACCGTTGCGTGGGCTGTAGGAGGGGGAATACCAACTGGTTCCGCCTGGGTTACCAGGAGAAATGAGGGTTCCTTCCGCGCTGGGGATCTTGCCAGGAACAAGCACGGGTCTGCCCTTTTCATCAAAGCCACTGGCCCAGGTCACCTCGACGAAGGGTTTCCCCAGCAGGAACTGGCCCGTCGCACGATCAAGCACATAGAAGAAGCCGTTGCGGTTGGCCCACAGTATGACCTTGCGCGGCTTGCCCTGCCATTCCATGTCGGTCAAAACCGGGACTTGTACGGCATCATAGTCGAACTCGTCGTGAGGCGAGAATTGGTAGTACCATTTCAGCTTGCCCGTATCCGCGTCTAGAGCGATCACCGAGTCGCTGTAGAGATTGTCTCCAGGTCGATCGTCGCCGTTCCAATCAGGACTCGGGTTACCTACACCCCAATAAGTGAGGTTGAGAACTGGGTCATAAGAGCCGGTCATCCAGAGGGGGCCGCCCCCGGTCTTCCAGGAGTCGCCTCCCCAGGTTTCGTGGCCAGGTTCGCCTGGTCCTGGGATCGTATTGAAGCGCCAGACTTCCTTCCCGGTGTGGGTATCATAGGCAGCGAGGAAGCCTCGGATGCCGAACTCGCCACCGGCGGTGCCTACGATTACCTTGTCCTTGATAACCAAGGGAGCGTGCGTAATCGTATAAGCAGACCTTGCGCTGGCTACCGTAGTCTCCCAGAGCGGGTGGCCGTTTTTGGCATCGATCGCGATCAGATGTGCGTCGAGAGTGCCCATGAAGAGCATGTCATCGAGTATGGCGAGTCCGCGGTTGACACGGCCGCAGCAGGGGCGCCCATGCTCCGGATGATGCGAGAAGGTCCAAAAGGTTCGTCCCGTGGCTGCATCAAGAGCAATCACGTCATTCGGGGCCTGCACAGTGTACATGATTCCGTCTACCACCAAAGGCGTGGCCTCAAACTTCTCCAGCGACCTGGTCTGATAGATCCACTGCAATTCCAAATTCTTCACATTCGCCGGAGTGATCTGGTTTAGCAGACTATGACGCTGGCTGAGAGTAGTTCCAGAGTAGGTTAGCCAGTTTTCAGGTTCCTTGTCAGCGCCAAGGATGCGCTCGAATGAGACCTGGCCCGAGGAAATTGAAGCCGAAAGAAGACTGGACAGCACTACCGAAACTAGTAATGGCGCTCTTGCATTCATTGGCTGACGATTCCTTTCAGAGAAACCAGGTAGCTGACAAGATCCGCGAGTTCCGGAGGGTTCAGCTTGTCCCGGTAGGTGGGCATTGGAGATTTGTCGATGAAGGCATACTCGTTGAGGCTCGACTTCTGTAAAGAATGCAGGCGTTCCCTCGAATCGATAAGCTGCACGGTGAAAGTGTCCTGGTTCAGAAGTCTTCCGGTGATCGTGACGCCATCCCGAGTCACCAGGCGGACCAGACGATTCTGGAGGAGGATTTCGGCGTTCGGTTCGAGAAGCGACCGTTCCAGCTCAATCATCCGCCGAACCGCCCCAATCTCCGTGAGGTCTGGCCCGAGCCGAGAGCCTTTGTCCTTGACGCGGTGGCAATTGAGGCACGCACCCTTGCTTTCGAAAATAGCCTTGCCCCGGACAGGATCGCCTGGGGCGGAGGTGCTGTAGGCGGTGGCTGCCATAAAACGGAGATAAGCAATGATGGCGCGCATTTCGAGCTCCGAAAGCTCTTTCGAAAACGCGGGCATCGCAGTTCTTGGGACGCCATCCCGGATGATCTCGATGACGTTATCGTAGGATGATGCTCTCTTGAATTTGCCATGCCCGAGATCCACGCCGGGGACGGAATCACCATCCGGTCCGTGACAAACTGCGCAGTTGCCTATGAAAAGCTCCCGGCCTTCGTCCACCTCGCTCGGTGGAGCGGTTTGCTGCCTGGCTGACAGCGCGTTGACAGCTAGGAAGCCTGCCAATACTGAAGTACAGAGTTTAACGGCCCGCATCGTAGCCTCTCCCTTCCCTTAGAAGCTCGCGTCACTGTCAAACGGCTTTGCACAAAAAATCCTGGGCGGTCATAGACCGCCCCTACAGCTTGGGGTGCGCAACTGTAGGGGCGCTCTATGAGCGCCCACGATGTATTTTTTGTGCAAAGCCGTCTGTCAAACAATGACCGAGTCCAAACTTGTCTTCCCCCTAGAGCTTTGTTGCTGGCCCGGCCCTCAGATCGAAAGCAACTACGTTGTCATCCCTCCGAACGCAGTGATACCGAGACTCCAAATGATTCCGTAACCCGGAATAGTGATCGAGCCACCACAACGCCGACCAGGCGAAGAACATGAAACCGGCCCCACAGCTTCTCAAGCGGTTCAGTTCCTGAATGGCGGTTCGGTCATCCGCCGGTCGTCCCCAGTAAGACCCGTCTTTTTCTAGAAACGGGATACAGCGCCGTGGTGCAACCAACGAACTGGCTTCCTGGCTGCCATCGTCCACGAGAATAAACGCATCATTGGCCGGCACGACTTTGATGATCTCCTGCACTATGCGATAAATGCGATACCAGTCCGGGTCAGCCCTGCGCGCTTGGGCCACTGTGTCGAGCTGGCAGTCGTCGAGTCGGAAGACCTCCGCATAGCGACCGGCCTCGGCTATCGTCCCGCGGTACTCGTTGATAGCTCGCGCCGCACGGTCATAACGAAACTGCCGAACCTGAGAGCGGTGCGCCCGCACCGCTTTCAGCTTACGCGGCATCACGGTAGTGATGTCTTCCAGATGATCGTATTCGCTGAGGAGCGTCAGGACTTCGTAGGCCAACACCTTTGGTGCAGGAATCCCACTGCCCTCCAGCGCCGCATGAACAATGGGCGCGCAGGCTCGATGATCGCGATGCCGGTCGCGTTCATGCGCCAGGTAAATCGATTCCGGCTTTTCCTGCCTTAGGACGGGGCTTAAGGCCTCCGCGGCTTTTTCTATCTGGTCACCGACATGACGGTCTGGGAACCGCAAGAACGTCAGCGAGGCAATTCCGAGGATCTCCGCCGCTTTTTCCGCCTCGCGTTCGCGCACGCGCCAGGCTTTTTCTTGCGGCAGCTTCCGCAAGCCGAGTTCTCCGGACGTCAAAAATACGGCCGCCACGCGGTCTCCTCTCGCCGCGTGCAGGCAAATCGTCCCCCCACAGCCAATGGACTCGTCGTCGGGGTGGGGAACAACCACCAGAACGTTCATATGGACACTCTCTGTTGTCGCCGATCGAACACCACTAGATGATCTCCGGCGCATCGATAAGCATTGGCCCTTGATGCAGGTAGCGCGCTGCCGCGCGTCTGGAATCTATCAAGGAAAAGACCCGCGCAACCTGTGCAGGAGTAAGGCCTGTGGCGGCACCGACGTCTGCAGCCGGGATATCGTGGTTCCTGGCATAGAGACATAGGTCCATTTTTTCCAGCGGAAGCGAAAAATAAAATTCTTCCTGCGATTGCTGCAACGAATAGGTATCGGTCGTCGGGGCACGCATCCGAATTTCCTCGGGAACGCCGAGGTAGCCGGCCAGTTGATACACCTGTGATTTGTAAAGATGCGCGATCGGCTTGAAATCCGCTGCGCCGTCGCCGTTTTTTACGAAAAAGCCCTGATCATATTCCAACAGGTTGGGTGTGCCGGCCACCGCCATTTGAAACCGATCGGCATAGTAATACTCGATCAACTTCCGCGTGCGTTGCTTGCAATTAGTTGCTGCGACAATACCGCGGTACGCTTCCACCGTGAGGCGCGCTCGCTTCTCAGTTCCAGCCGGCGATTGGGCTACGAGAAAGAAAATGGAATACCCATCGTTGTCGACAAGATCGGGAAGAACGATCTTGCATCTATATCCCTCTCCGTATTCCGGAAGAACCATACGAATTGCTTCGTCGCGCCGGCGGTAGCAACCCGCCGCGTCGAGCATGCCGGTGATATCTTCCATAAAGGTTCGAACACCAAGCGAATCGGCAACCAACTTGCCTAGCCGCAAACTTTCCGGCGAAGTATCGGCTTCGGGCATGAAAAGTCCGATGACGCGGTCGGGTCCCAGCGCTCTTACGCAGAGCGCGGCTGTAACGCTGCTGTCGATCCCGCCCGATAGCCCCAGGACGGCGCCCTTTCGGCGGAGTTGCCGGGCGACGATATCCCGAATCGCCGTCTCCAAATGCGCGACTGTTTCCTCGGGGTCAATTCGAAGGGTTTCGGCGGAGAAATGGGGAGATGTCTTCATCGCTCAAGTCCTGTTTGTGGCAATCAATTCACGTTTGTTGATCTTGCCTGAAGCCGTCTGTGGCAAAACATCGCGAAACTCGACGACCTGGGGAACCTTGAAGTCTTCCAGCCGCTCGGCGCAAAAGCTGAGGACATTATTTCGCGTAACTTCTGCGCCTGGGCGCAGCCGGATGACGGCTTTGATCGCTTGGCCCAGAACTTCATCAGGTATGCCGATAACGGCGGCCTCCGCGACTCCCTCCAGACAGTGGAGAACTTCTTCGATCTCTCGTGGGCTCACCTTCTCACCCCGCGTCTTGATGATATCGCCCTTGCGCCCAACAAAATAGAGGTAGCCCTCCTCGTCCTTTCGGAAGAGGTCACCTGTATAAAGCACTTTCTCTCCGGGGAACGGACCCGGCTTGAGGACTTGGTCTGTTTCCTCGGGCAATTCCCAGTATCCTTTCATCACATTGGCGCCCCGAACCACTAACTCTCCAAAGACTCCAGGTCCGACGCGCATGCCCTTTTCATCAACGATATAGACTTCTTCATTGGGCATACCCCGTCCCACCGAAGCGGGACGAATGTCGATCTGATCTGGCGGAAGATAGGAGACACGCGTGCATTCCGTCAGGCCATACATCGAATAGAGTTTGGCGCCCGGGAAGACCTCTCCCAGTTTTCGTATTTTTTCTACTGGCAGTGCGGCCGCAGCATTGGTGATGTATCGCAGGTCGGGAAACTCGTGGCCGACCAGGTTCAGTTGCAGAAGTAATGATGCAATTGTGGGAACGATTGGAAATCCAGTAACGCGCTCTCGCACTAATGTTTGAACCAGCGCGTAGGGATAGGCAAAGGAGCGTTCCAGAATGATTGTCCCGCCGACTTTAAATGCCATCAGCACCTGATACAGCCCATAGCCAAAAGAGAGCGGCAACACGTTGAGGATGATATCGTCGGCCGTGTTCTCCAGGTAGGCCGTGATCGAATCCGCGGCCGATACGATATTAAAATGAGTGAGCATGACCCCTTTGGGGTTGCCCGTGGAACCCGAGGTGTAGATCAAGGCCGCCAGGTCGATGTTAATGCATTGCTTTCTCGGCGGATCTTTCGCACCCGTTTGCCGGCTCAAGACGTCATCAAGAGAGACAATCTGTTTTCCGCCCAGTTCCGCCGCCGGACGGCCTGCCACCAGTATCGTCTTCAGATAAGCTACCTGCGATAAGGACGGTTGAAGTTTCGCCAGCTTTTTTTGGTTCGTAATGAGGCCTGATGCCCGGCAATTATTCAGGACGTAAGTCAGCTTTTCAGGTTTAACGGTCGGATTGACGACGAGGAATACGGCCCCCGCCTTGAGAACGGCAAAAATCGAGAGCACGGCTTCGATTGAATTGTCCAGATAAATGGCGACGCGATCCCATCTGCGGATTCCCTCGCCGAGGAGAACGTAACTGAGCAAATTGGCGTTCTCTTCCACCTCGCGATAGGTGTAACGACAGCCATCACACACTACGGCGGTCTTATCGGGAAAGCTGCTCGAACTTCTCTCCAGGAACTCTTCTACTTGCATAGCTTGTTTCTTCTCGAATCAGACGTTTACTTTTTGGGCAATAAACCGCACAAGGCGATCGATCGAGTCGAGGTTTTCCGGGATCAGCTCTTCATCCCGCAACTCGAGCTGATATTTCTGTTCGATAAAACTCACAAGCTCCATCACTCCAGTCGAGTCGATGATTTCAAACTCGAGCAATGAGTCGCTGTTGGACAACGGTTTGTCCTCCCGGCCAAAGAGGAAGTTCTCGACAATGAACTGGCGGAGTTCGGTTTGATAATTATGCATCTGTGTACCTTCTTCCAAAGTTTTGGATGTATTGATTCAAAATCAATTGCGTTGAAATGATTCCGGTCAGGGCCATGTTGTCCTTCACGCCAATTGCCCTGCCGTCGCGAAACTTCTGTACCAGCTTTCCAACGACATCGGTGTGGAAAATGCCGCCTGAGCGGATGCTCGCAGGCGACAGCAGTTCATCCACATAATCGGGCTGACGGTCATGGAAAAAGCTTTTTCCTTCTGGTGCGCGATAGGGCTGCTTGGGCCGCTTACGGACACGCGGCGGAACGAGTTCTTTTGCACAAAGCTTCAGAAGGTATTTTTCGTTCAAAACTTTCATCTTGAGCGTCGCAGGCAGACCCGCAGCAAAATCAACAACCCTGGGATCCAGAAAAGGGAATCGCCCCTCAACGGAATGCGCCATGGCCATCCGGTCTCCCTGAGAAGAAAGGATGTATGCCGGCAGGAGATAGCCGGCCTCTAGAAATTGAGCCTGGAAGAGCAGATCCCATCCGGGATATGCCCTCGGAAGGAGCGCTTTCAGGTCGGCGTAGGCGTCATAGGATCGAGTTTCCGCGCGCACTGCTTCCGAGAAAAATATCTTTAAGCGCGAGGTCAGTTCCCACCGCGGCAGGTGAGAGAAGAACGGGCTCAGAAGGTCCTGCGGCCGGGCATGAAAAAAAGCCTGCAAATATGCGACAGACTGCTGCTGAAGATTCGGGAAATAAGGATATAACCGTTTCAGCAGCAGTGGCCTGACCCGTGAATCCGGCCGGACGCCCCAGAACCTCCGGATTTTGGCTTCTTTATAAATATCGTAGCCGCCGAAGATTTCGTCTGAACCCTCGCCTGTAAGAACAACCTTGTAGTCCCGCTCGCGCACAAGTTTTGATAGCAGGAACATGGGCGCAGGGGCGGTGCGGAGCACCGGTTTCTCGGCGTGCCATATAACGTCGGGAAAAATACGCCCGATGTCCGCGTGCGTACAGCGAACTTCCCGGTGTTCGGTTTCGAGAAACCGGACTACCTCTTGCTGATATGGGCTTTCGTCGAATTCGGGATCATCAAAGCGTATAGAGAATGTTTTGAGTCGAACGCCGGTACACTGACGAATCAATGCCGTTATGAGTGTCGAATCCAGACCACCGCTGAGATAGGCGCCAACCGGAACATCGGAGCGCAATCTCAGGCGCGTCGCGTCGAGAAGCAGATCCCGTAGCTCATCTGCGTAATCCTGTTCGCGCACGTGATTCTGGGGTGGTTCGAAATGGGGCGACCAGTAGTGCTTCGTCGTTACTACACCCTCCTCCACGGTGAGCGACTGCCCGGGAGGCAATTCCTTAATCTCTTTGAATGCGGTTCGGGGTGGAATTGGGAACCAGAAGGTGAAGATCTGATCCAGAGCGATCAGGTCCAGCTCTCGCGGCACACCCGGAAGCGCCAGAAGGGATTTTATTTCCGATGCAAAAGTGAAAGTTTCGGGGGTCACCCGATAAAACAGCGGCCGTACGCCGAGACGGTCGCGGGAAAGAAAAAGTTTGTGGCTTTTGTTGTCCCAAATTGCGAAGGCCCATTGTCCGTTGAATTCGTGTACGCAGTGTTCGCCGAATTCTGCGTACGCGTGAAGAATAACTTCCGTATCCGACAGCGTCGAAAATCGATAGCCTCTGCGAATCAGTTGCTCACGCACTTCGACGTAATTGAAGATTTCGCCATTGAACGTAACCCACAGTGACTTGTCCCCGTTGTGCATCGGCTGATGGCCGCCGGCGAGGTCGATGATGCTCAGCCGCGCATGCGCGAGCCCCACGTTAGCCTGTAGGTGGAAGCCCAAATCATCGGGGCCGCGGTGCCGGATGATGTCGATCATTTTGCGCAGTAAAGCTGGATCGACGGACCCAGCCTTGAAGTTCAGAATTCCAGCTATGCCGCACATGTTTTAGTTCTCTGAGATTCGATCATGATCAAAAAATGTCCGCTTCACCGCCGAAGATGAACCAATTATTCTCATCAAGGATCTGTTGGACCAACTCGCTAGGCAAATGCGGGCCGGCATAAACCGAGAGCTTGTACCGATGTTGACCGTGCCTGAATCCCAACCGCTGAAGGTGTTCCTTAAACCATGGAGCACCAGTGTAAGAAAGTCCGATCCATTCCACCCCCCGCATTTTCATGCGCGAGGCAAATCCCAACAGAAGGTTATCGATGATTGCGCCTGCCCCCCTTTCACAGAACACATCTTCAATGAAAAATGCCCTCCCCTTCTTCAGAGGATAGAAAACGAGGTATCCAAGGAGCCGCAGATTTTCCCGGGAGAGAAGGCAGTAAAAGCGGTAGCCTTGTTCCTTGACGTAGCCATAGCGCCAGTTCAGAAAGGCGGTGGACTTGTCACCGATGATGACATAGCCTGACCTCGCCGCGTTCCACAGTTCATCAAAACGTTCGTCAGCCACTGTGAGCATCTCGTCGCTATAGATTGAAAGGTCCGGGGCGCCAGTTCGTTCATCCTCGGTACCAAGCAGCTTGGTCCAGCTCTGGGCATCCCCGATAGACTGATAACCCACCCGCTCGAAAATCGGCTGCGCCTTCTCGTTGGGTTTACCCAGAAGGAAGTCAAACCCGATCTCGAAACTTCCGCGTGTGACAGCTCTCTGAATTGCTAGTGCTGCGCCTCCTACCCGCTGTTTTTTATCTACGGCGAAATCTACCGTCACCCCGGTTTTCACGAGGCGGCCCCCGACGTACCTGTGGAAAGGAAAAATCGTGCCAGCCCCGATCACGGCATCACTCCTGGGTTCCAGTGCGATCCAGGTCCGTGCCGAACCAAACGGGTTTTCGTGGTAGAGCCAGACAAACCGCTTATCCACATAGCCGTCGCCGTGGAGAGGTTTGAAATTATCCTTCCATAAATTCAAAAGCGCCTGCCGGTGAACTTCAGTTTGAAAAGGTATTACCTTGTAACTCATCGTGAGGGGCGCACTTGTCATACGAGCCCGCTCTTTTTCCTCAGATCGAAAACGACGAGGCAGTCGTTCTCCAGGAGGCAGGGGAAACCTGTACGCAGGTGGCGATGCAACCCTGCATAATAGTCAAACCACCAAAAAGTCGACCAGGCGAAAACGATGAATTCCGCCCCTGCTTCCCGTAAGCGTTCGAGTTCCTGAATAGCTGTCACATCGTCCGGGGGCCTCCCCCAATACTGGCCGCCGCGTTCTAGGAACGGGATGCGCTTGCGGCCAGACAGGAACGAATCTGTCTTCCAGCAATCCTCATCGACTAAAATGAACGATGCGCCCATCGGTATGAGCGAAACGATGCCTCGTGCCGCCTGCTGGATTCGGTGCGCCCAGGATTTGGTCTTCCACTGCTCTCGATTGACACTGATCCCGAGCTTGCCGCAGTGTTCGGCCGCCGCCTTCGACACATAATCGAAGAGCGCTAGATCGAAGCTGAGCCTGTCTTTAAATTTCAGCGATTGGTAGCCATTCGCTCCATGTATCCGATAACACGCCTGCGGTTCCGCGACCTGCTTCAGGCGGCCATAAAGCGGCGCCAGAGTAGCTAGATACAAGTCGGGGCCCGGCCTTGCCGCCCAAGTTCTCTCGCCGTCCGATGGACTGCAATCGGGGTTGCGCCGCACGTCGGGCAGAGGGAAAACACTTTCTAGGAACCCGCGAGTGTGCGCATTACCAGATGGCAGGTAAGCCGCCACGCCGTCCGGGCCTTCGCGCAAGACCAAATCGCGCAAGTCAACATCGGGAAGAGATTTGCACCAGACTTTGCCTGTCTTCCGCGAGGAATCGTCCCATTCCACCCACGGCCAGTGCACTTTGACGACATCCGGCTCGGCAAGCGCCTCCACCGCCGCTTCTACGGCTGTCGGAAGCAGAACATCGTCGGAATCGAGGAAGAGGATTACATCCCCGCGACTCAGGGAGAATCCGGCGTTCAAGGCCGAGTTCTGGCCGCCATTCTGCTTTAACACGGGTACAATTCGGTCGCCGTAACTGGCAATAATCTCGGGCGAGCCGTCCGTGGAGCCGTCGTCCACCACAATGACCTCTGTATTTCGGTAAGTCTGGTTGAGGGCGCTGTCGACGGCCTCCCGCAGGAAACGCCTATAGTTGTAGTTGTTGATGATGATACTGGCGAGGCGTGCATTCGTCATAGGGCGCTCCGTGAAGTCCATGCGGCTCTGCCGTTCCATCTCCCCTGGAGGAGCGCTTGATAGGCCTTGAGGTATTCGTCGACCATCCTCACGTGGCTGAACCGTTCGGTGGCATGGTCCCGCACTAGCTTTCGGTCGAGGGCGAGAGCACGGTGAACTAGTGGGACGAGCTCTTCCAGAGAGTCCGCGTAGAAGCCGGTCTTACCCACCTCGACGACTTCTTCCACCGAACTTCTCCGCAGCGCGATGACAGGCGTGCCGCAGGCCATGGCTTCGATCATGACCATACCGAAGGCTTCTTCAGCCTGGATGGGAAATAGGAGGGCGGCTGCGTCACTCAAAAAAGAGTTCTTCTGGCGCTGATCGACGGCGCCAATGTGGATGACGTTCCGCCCATCAATCAAAGGTTGGATCCTTTCCGCGAAGTAAGCGTGTTCTTCCTGATCCAGCGGTTGGCCAGCCAGCACCAGTGGTAGCCCGGATTGCTTTGCGATCCGGATCGCTTCATGCGGAGATTTACCTGGCCCCATCCGCCCGAGGAAAGCTAGATACTTTCCGGGAGCGGGCGAAAACTCCTGGGCCCCAAAATCGCAGCCGTTATAGATCACCTGCATCCTCGAACGGCGTTGATCCGGGATGCCGGCGATCTGGCTATGGCTAACCGCTGTCACCGGAGCCTCTGCGTATCGCTCCAACAGCCAGATAGCGTCGGGCGTGATGGGATTATGCAACGTGTGGAGGACCGGCGAACGCGAAAGGGCACCCAGAGGAATCGCGTAACAACCTACATGAAAGTGCACTACATCGAATGAGTCGCTCCTTTGCAAGGCTTCAGCGATGTTGCAGGTTTCGTAGTATTCGTACTCCCACGCGCGGCCACGCTCCATCGCTTCGATCAAATTGCATTCGCATAACGGAACCACTCTCGCCGCCGTCGGCGAATCGCTCGACGTAAAGACCGTCACGTCGTGACCGCGCTTCACAAGCTCCTGCGCAAGCAGGTGGACAATGAATTCGACTCCACCCATCGTGGAAGGAGCGACCCGCGCCCACAAGGGCGGAATCAGCGCGATTCGGAGTCGGGATGTGCTTCTCGCGTTCATATATGAGTTGCTCTCGCGGCCGCCGAAAGGGGAGTAACGTCGTTGAACGAGCAGAGACAGATCCCTAGTTCGCCCAGAGCGGAATGGATGCGGGGATCACATAAAACCTTCACTTCTTGTTCCCGCTCCGTGAGGTATACCGTGTCCAAATCTTGCCCTTCACCCGGATGGCAACCGATTTCTGTAATTCCGGGAGGCAACTCCGTCAGCAGGCTGATCAGCGCTTCAACCGAAATCCATTCCGGGTAAGCACAACCTTCAGCGGTTTGCCCGTAAAACCGGCCACAGTACTGGACGTCCGCGCTGCACTCGCGAAGCGGAATACTGAACTGCTGGGCCGCTTCCAGCGCCGCTGTCCGCACGGGTTCGTTCCGATGCACATGCTGGTGAGAATCGATATGGCTGGGTTCGCGGCCCATCAGCTTACGAAACGCCGCAAGTTGGCGAGCCACCTCCTGCCGCACGGTAAATAGATCGTCGAGCGCCACCACCTGGTAGAGAAAAGTCCAGTTCGAGTTGCCGTAAACCCATTCGCCGAGGTCCAGGTGAAGACCCACACTCAGTCTGGAGTGCCTACGGGCGTACTCGGCTGCCGCCGCCGCCGGCGGCCATCGCACCATGAGACTGGCGCTGGTTACAATCCCGTGCTGGTGGGCCCGTATAATCCCGCGGTTGACACCTGCACTCCGGCCGAAATCATCCGCATTGACAATCAAATACCTCGCATCAGTCATCGTCAAAATCCCAAATCTTTCAGAAGCTGGGCCAACACCGTTTCTGCTTTGAAGTACTCTTCGGCAATGGCCTGCGCCGCGCGGCTGTGTTTTTCGTAATCCGCATTGATCGCCTCGAAGGCGTTTAGAATGTCTTCCAGCGTGCGGAAGGCAAACAGGCCCTCACCAGTTGGAAGCACTGCGTTGAAACCCGTGTCCTGTGTGATGACGGGCCGCCCGCACGCCAGATAACAGGCGCTGCGGTCACTGAACCAGCCGGTGGACAGGCGCACGTTTGCATCTTTCGCCACTGTAAATTCACCGCGGGAAGCGCGGATATAATCGCGGTACAAAGTCACCGTGAATGCGTGCGAATCCGCCAGCCGCCAGCCGTTTTGGCGGAGCAGAACGCGGTCATCGGCTTCCAACTGGATCAAACCGGTGGCCAGTTCAAGCGGCTCTGGCGTGCGGCGGGGAAGGTCGATGAATTTTAGATATTCGCGATGCTTGCTCCAATAATAAGTTTCGCCACGATACTCGCTGTCTCGTCCCTTCTGCCTCCAGTTGCCCACTGTAGTGAACTCGGCTCGGGATGGCGGGCCATTCTTCCAGAGGTCGAGCACGACCGGCTGGCGAGTTCTGGCTTTCAGGCGCGGCAACGGCGTAAGTGGGCAACGCGGAGTACCGATATTTTCTCCAAATGTCACTACATCATCGTGTTCATCGACCAGCGTCCGAATATCCTCGTCGCCGTTGGCGTGGCGGCATTCGTGAACCACTGGATCTGTACACACATAAACCAGCCGGCTGGCTTTTAAACCTTCTTCCGCCAGGCGTGTGGACCCAGTGATACTCAGAATCGCGTCCGCATGCGCGAGCAGCTCCTCCGCTTTCGCACCGCTCAGGCCGAACCAGGCTTTATCTCCATAGCTGCGCCGGTATGCCCAGCGGTCACCGAAGCCGAAATAATTGGCCACCTGAGCCAAATAGGAGAGCGCATATTCCGAATCATTTACTCTGGATTCGCGAATCGGATCGTAGGGCCATGCAGACGACGTCTCGAAGTAGTAGACGTCATGACCCAGGCGACAAAGGCCAATCACAAAGTGTGCAACTTGCCAGGCGATGCCCGGATAGGGTTCGCCGGCGAGATTGCCGAGGAGGACGAGGCGGAGCGTTCTCATTTAGAGCACTCCCAGTTCGCGGCCCAGCCGCCGGAGCCGCCGAAGACGGTCGGGCAGCGCAGGACAACGGGACCAGTCTTCGTAATCGCCCAGCCAGCGAAAGCAGAAGTAGAGGCGCGCGGCTAGAAGCCGGCGGATGAAACCTGCCGGAACGCCCTCGGGCCATCGCTCCTGTTGATAAGCGGCGATACAAGTGCGCGTTATTTCCGCGGACCAGTTTTCCGTCAGGCTAGCCAGGTCGATTTCACCGGCGGCTCTGGCAGCCGATTCCCAGTCCACCGGGTAGACGCGCTCTCGGTGGTACAGAACATTGTGAGGGTAGTACTCGCCGTGCACGATACTGAGTGGCTGTACCAGCAAAGGCGCAAGCAGATCGCCAGCGCGACTACAGACAGCTTCGAGCCATGGAAGCCTTCGCGGGAGAGACGAAGAGGACTTCAGGACTCGGCGAACCCATCCCATGTAATACTGACGTGTGTAAGCTTTCAACCAGCCGGTCCCAGGGACGGTCCTGCGAATCTCCGTTAGCCGGTGAAGTCGGCCGATCCACCGAGCGGCTTCCACCATCGCACCGGAACGGTACAATTTACCCACCCCCAGTGCATCCGGCAGGTATTCGAGAGCCAGCCATGCCTCGCCCGACTTTGGATCTACCTGGCCTCCGTAGCAAACCGGCGCCGATACTCCGATCGGCTGAAGGACTTCACGGTATACAGCCAGTTCATAAGCTGGCCCGCCACGGTGGCCGAATCCGGTATATTCAATGCCCGCCGAGTATTTACAAAATACGTCCGTCTTCTTGTTGCCAGGCAGGCGGCAGGTGACGATTTCGCAAGGGAACGTGGTTGAGTATGGAGACAACTCGCGCTTCAGGACCTTTAGTCCGCTCTTTGCATTCGTGTTGAAGGCTCTGGCCAGACCAGCTTCGAGACGCCGGGTATCAGGCAAGTGCCAGGAGAAGGTAGCCATTGCTCAAAACTCCAGGGCGGACGCAATCCATGCATCCTCAAGTCTGGCCTTCATGCGCCGAATGCCCCGCGGAGGCCAGCCTCCGATGAGGCTCGCGGATGCCCACTCAAATGCGGCGATATGTCTCAGAATTTTGCCGACCGCCGTCCAGCCGCGGATCGTCTGTGCGCTCCATGAAACGCCATACCTGAGCGCTTCGGCTTGGTAAGTGACTAAGTCCAAACATTCTCCCATGTCCGCAGCTGGCGGTCCGCAGCCGGCCGTTTCCCAATCGATCGGAAACACCTCTAAAGTTCCGGCGGCCTGACGCACAAGAATGTTCTTCGGCGCGAAATCGCCGTGAACCAGCGTACGTGGCCCGCAGCCCACGAGCGCCTGCATTTTGTCCCACCGCGCCTCCACCTGGTCAAACCATTCGATGACCGAACGCAGCGTGGTATCGTCCTCCGCTTCGAGTTTCAGCAGACTCAGACTCTGGACAATTCTCCGGCGCCCGGTCTGGAGCTGTTTGAGATACGTGCTAAGACCCGTATCCGGCAAAGAAAGATTTTTCACATGGCCAGCCAGGCAGGCGTGCAGAGCTGCCAGCCAGGCGGTCATTGCACTGAGCTGTCCTGGGTCATCCGGCGAGCACTTCAAGGATCCGGCATCTTCGAGAAATACCCAGGAATCGCTCATGGACGCCTGCAAACAACCGTAGAAAACGAGAGCCGGTTTAGGTACCAATGGCAGCAACCGTGTGCAAATGACGCGCGTCATCTCTGCGTCCTGTCGGGAGCAGAGCTTCGCGATCACCGAATCACCGTCTTTTACTCCCATGAGGCGGTACACCACGGAGTGGCCTTGGTTAAGCCTGGTGATTCGATTAGGCACCGCGCCGGCTCCCCTCAGCCGGTTCCAGGCCACAACGGCCGGATGCTCGCCCGGACGCGCAATCGAAATATCGACGGGAATACGGTCAGCCATGGCGAGCACTCCCTGGCAGTGTCATACTATCGGCCTTGGAATGGAGAGGGCCCGGGTTAGCGTTTTGCAGGGTTGTCCGCACGGTGCTCACCAGCCGTCCGTGCTCCATTTCCAGTCGAAAGTCACAATGCTCCAACGTGCTCAACCGGTGTGCAATCAGGAAGGTCGTGCGACCCTGCATGAGGCGCTCGGTGGCCTTCATGATCGCCTCCTCGGTTTTCATGTCAACAGAACTCGTGGGCTCGTCCAGCAGGAGGACCGGCGCGTCCTTCAGAAAGGCCCGTGCTAACGCGATGCGTTGGCGTTCCCCACCGGAAAGCCGCATCCCGCGCTCGCCCACCACTGTTTGGTAGCCATTGGCCAGCCCGACAATGAAATCGTGAGCGTCGGCCAGCTTCGCGGCGCGGACAATCTCTTCTTCCCGGGCTTCGGGGCGCGCATAAGCAATGTTTTCGGCGATAGTGGTAGAGAACAGTACCGGCTCCTGCAGAACGATAGCGAACTGATTCCTCAGGTCGACCAGCCGGTAATCTCGCAGATCCGATCCGTCCAAGAGAATCGCGCCGCTGGTTGGGTCGTAAAGACGAGTCAGCAAGCTGAGCAGTGTGGTTTTTCCGGCACCGGTTCGGCCCGAAATGCCGACGCGAGCTCCGGCCGGAACCTCGAAGCAGATGTCGTGCAGAACCGGATGACCTTCGTCATATGCGAAAGAAATATTCTGGAAAGTGATCGAGCCCGAAGCGCGTTTCAAAGAGAGCGCGTTCGGGCGCTCGGGCACATCGCGCTCCTGGTCCAAAACCGAAAAGGCGCGCTCTGCGCCGACTAGATTGCCCTGCAGGGAGGCCGCTTTCCGGCCGATCGTCTTTAACGGCGAGTACAACTGGCCCAGGTAGCTCATGACAAGCAGGAGGCTTCCCAAAGTCAACTCCCCGGTACGTACGTGGCGCATTCCGATCCAGAGAACCGCAGCCGTCCCTGCGGTCGTAACGAGGCCAATGACCAGGCTGTACGCGCCGCCGATAAATTCCAGCTTGATGCGTGCCCACATTCCTGCGGTGCCTTGGCGTACGTAGCGATTTTCTTCGTGCTGCTCTCTGCCGAAGGCCTTGACGACGCGCAGCGCCGACAGAACTTCTTGCACCACCCCCATGGCCGAGCTTTCAAGCCTTTTGACTTCTTTCGAGCGTTCACGAAAAAGCGGGCGATATCTTTGGGAAAACACAAACAGAAAAGGCGCTACCCCCATTGCAACCAAGGCGAGCTCTTTATCGATCCGGAACGTGACGTAGAACATTGCTGCCAGCGTGAAGACCGAAGTGACAAAAGGAGGCAAGCCGTCCAGGCAGATGTACTGGAGCGTTACCGTGTCGTTCTGAATGCGATACACAGAATCGGCGGTTCCCTTGGCGTCGTGGTACTTCAGCGACATGCGCTGCAGATGAGCAAAGACACGTGTGCGGAAACTCAGGACCAACTGTTCGGCCGTGTAGGAGCGAAGAAGAGTACTGGCGAGACCCAACAGACCGCCGAGCGCGGCGAAGGCTACCATCAGGAAAGCTGCAAGCAGCAAAATGCCGGAAGGTGATCCTGTTATGTTTGGCGGTAAAACGCGATCCAGAATACGCGGAAGAGGATGCGATCCGATTCCGCTGTCGACCGCGATTTTTAGGGGCAGAGGCGTGACTAGTCCGAGCGGACCGTCCAACAAGCTCAGCAGAAAGATACCGGCAATATGCAACCAGTATGGCCGCGCCTGCAAAAACAACCGCCGGTAAATGGCCATGTCGGAACCCCGCGTCTGCATCAGAACCTCACCGCGACTGTCATTTGTATCCGCCGCGCCGCAGCGGCCGAGGTTGGATTGCCGAAGAGCGGCGAGTTCAGATTTCCGACGAAGCCCCTGTAGTTGACGCGATTCAACACATTGAAGACATCCACTGCAGTGTTCAACCGCAGTCCATTCTTATCTAAACCAGGCGCCCGGAACTCTCGTGACCAGCGTAGATCGAGCGTCGCGGCCCCCGTAGCTTGCAAGCTGTTTCTGGTAACACCCGGCGGCCGGGCGTTTGTCATGCCGTTGTGATAGGTGTCCTCGCCCGTCGTCATCGTATAAGGCTTTCCGGAATTCGCGGAAAAGATCAGGCCAAATTTGAAAAACTTGCCTGCGCTGAGCGTCCCATAGAGGTACAGGTAATGACGTATGTCGGAGGATGCACGTGACCACTCACCTTGCAGATCCCAGTTGTTTGCGGGAAATGAGGCGATCCCGTCCGTGTCGTCCATGTCGCGGCTCAGTTCGTACATCACCATGCCACTGAAGAACCGGCTCAAGTTGCCACGAAGCGCAGTCTGTAGCGCGTGGTTCCGCGATGCGCCGGACGATTCGAACTGACGTAGCACCGCGATGGATGGGTCGGGCCGCGAAAGGTAGAGCGGCGGTAGCGGTGCATTGACGTCCCGAGAGCGGTACAGATAGACGCCTCGCGTTGCCGTGTACGTTGCTGTCAACGTGAGCGATTTCCGTAGGGCGCGGTCCACGCCTAAGCTGTACTGCAACGTGTAGGGAGAACGTAGCCCGGGACTAAATCGCGCAAGATCAGGAGGGAGGCTTTGAACTGAAATCGCGCCAGGGAACGGGTACGGATAACTGGGGTTCAGCAATTGGATCTGATGAAGCCGGCTGCCATCCAACAGAAGTGTGTCAGCGATCTCCGGCGTGGGAACAGTGTCGTAGAAGAATCCGGTCCCGCCACGGATCACTGTCTTCAAGGCTTTTCCAAGCCCATACGCGAAGGAAAACCGCGGTGCCAAGTTGCGATAGCCGGCTCCATAGTTCTGCCACTCGTAGCGAACGCCGCCTGCCAGCGACAGGTTCGAGGCAACCTTCACCTCGTCCTGGACGAACCCGGCAACTTGCCTCTGCCAGAACACCAGATGTCCGTCGCCGGCCTGCCGTATAAATGAAAAAGGCTTCTGACGGGCGTAGTCGTTGAGCGAGGCAAAGTAGAAAGTGCCGTCAAAGTTCGAGCGGTCACTTGAACCAATCCTGCTGAACGCGGGAACATTGACTCCCGCCTTTACAAGATGACGGGAGTGGGACCAGGAAACGGTATCATTGAATTCTAGCCGCCGCTCCGTCTCGCGCTTGTCCACCTGCGCGCCACCGCTGGTAAACGCATCCGTCACGACGATTTTCGAAATGCCGGGAAGCTGGCTCATGGTCGCCGAATCCTCCGCCTTCACCCGCACGAAGAATTCGTTCAACAGCGTGGGGCTGAACACGGCCCGGTAACTCGAGTAGAGTTGATGATACCGGCTTGCCGATTTGTATGCTGTCTGCGGAAGCACGAATCCTCCGGCACCTGCGCCTTCGTCCGACCAGTCGAAATGGGTGTAGCGGAACGAGAACGCGTTGTCGTGAATACGCCGGGTGAACTGGGCCGACACATACGTGCTGGTTTGGTTTTGATCGGCATTCTCCCGGATCGGACCTCCGAGCCCGAAGGCATAGACAATCGGCTCCAGTCCGTCGCGTGTGCGGCTCGCGGTAAACGAAAAGGTGTCCTTGTCGTCCTTCAAAAGAGGACCCGATATGTTCGCCTCCAGTTGGCGCCGCCGTTGCGGCGGCCGCTCCAGAGCGAAAGCATTGCGGGCGTCGAGCCGGAAATCCCGCAATCCAAAGTCAACCGACCCGTGGTACTTCGAAGAACCCGTCTTGGTTATGATCTCGATCCGGCCCCGCCCCGGACGCGCGTACTCGGCGGAGTATGGATTGTTGTTGATTCGGACTTCTTGGATTTCAGACGCGCGAAGGTTGTGGTCGGAGCTTGGTAGCCCATCAATCACCACGGTTGGACCTCCCGACCCTACGGACGCCGGATCCAGCAATCGTGCCAGAGCGCCCACCACATCGCCGTCGAGCACCGGAAGATTTTCCAAGTCTCCGGAACGCAGGCGTATCAGGTCGAGGTTTTCACTGGGGTTCGTATTTGTTTGCGGTCCATCACTATCAACTTTGACGGTGTCTTCGACGTCTGCGATTGCCAACTCCAATCGTAAGGGACTTGGAGCGCCGGTCCTCACCGTGATGCGGGCCGTTCCGATTTTGAACCCAGGATATTCGGCCCGCACTTCGTAGCGCCCGGGCGCGACGGAATCGAAACGGAATTCACCTGTGGCATCGGTGATGGTGCGGAGAACATCCTGTTTTCCGGCAGCCAAAGTGACGGACGCACCATACAGGACGGCACTGCTCGGATCAACGACCGTCCCCGAAACGATTCGCGTTGTCTGCCCAAAGCAAACTCCTGCGAACAACGCCGCAAGGGCCGCCCCGATAACCCGTCGCAGTATTGTCTTCGATGGGTTCAAAGACTCACGCCGTAATTTCAGTCTAAATTCCATTCGCATCAAATCAAGCTGACCACTGACCAGCGCGGGCCGCGGAGGCGGCACTTTTATCTGGGACAGCGACCGTTGGAGCAGTTACCGTTGGAGCAGTTACCGTTACCTCCGTAACTTCGAGACGCGCCTCGATGCTTCTTTTTAGCGCCCTTAGCACGCGGCGTGCGACCGCCGTCGCTGTACCCATATCTGCGGCTGTACGCAAGAAAACGAACCCGGCGAACATCCCAAGGATTGCCGAGGCGATCCAGGAAGCGTGCAGGGCCGTGCTCACGGCCAGGGCCAACGGCACAATCATCGTGGGAAGCACCCAGCGGGAGCAGCGCGGAGCCAATCGCAACCGCGCTAATTGTTTTCCTTTACCATGTTCTTCAATGACGGTGGTGACCCGAACGGATCCAAATGGCCCGCGCGCCACTTCCAGATCCCATTGGTCGTATTCGCCACCACGAACAACACGCGCTCCGGTGGCACGCAGGCCCGCTTCAAGTGAGCGCAGCCAGTCTTCATGCGCTCGCCAATGCTCATTCCATATTTTCCAGATCTGGAGGCGCGGCCATGCCCAACCTCCCAGCGGGCGGCGCCGCCATGGGCTGAGGCCGTGACGCAAGCGGCCGTCCAGACGCCACAAAGGCTGGAGTAGATAGAGCAGGGCAGTCAGACCGCGTAATGCAAGACGTTTTGCGACGGATTCATGCTTTGTCGGGAATGACGCCCGCAGCGTCGCGGCACCGGCGCGACCTGCACTCACGCCAATGGCGGCTAGCAGTAGGCCGATTGGCAGCGGCTTCCACGAAACGACCGCTGCCGAGATGCTCGCAAGAGCCACAATGACCAGGTACCATTCCGGCATCAGCGGAAGTGACCCGACGCGGCCTGGCGCCGGCTGATATACCCTCTGAAACAATGCACTCCCCCAGACCCCGTGAAATATTCGCCGGAAACGCCGTCCCGACGACATCGCCGGCGAATAGATCCGCCCCGCCCACACCAAGTGTCCGGGAGTGTTGTATTTCTCCGGCCATTTCTGTTCCAGAAGCGCTTCGGCCTTTCCGTAGGACCACTGTTGTCTCAAGTACGCTCGAATGGAATTGCGCCGATGATGCCAGACCACCGCAGCTGCGTTGAATCCTAACGTCCATCCCTGCTGCTGTAGCCTCCAGCAAAGGTCCACGTCGTCACCGGCGACACGGAATTTCGGGTCGAAACCGCGGACGGCTTCGAGGGCAGTTTTTCGAAATGCCATGTTGCAGCCCGGGATGTGTTCAGCTTCACGATCTGAGGTCAAGACGTGAATGGGACCGCCGGGCGCAACCGCGACACAGTCTGCAACCAGCCCGTCGCCCGGCGGGGGCAGATTGGGCCCGCCCACTCCCACATGGTCGGTCGTCATGAATGTGTGCGCAAGATATTGCAGCCAGTGCGGATCGGGAAAGGCGTCGTCATCGATATAGGCGACGATTTCACCCGTAGCGGCTTCCGAACCCGTGTTGCGCGCGCTGCTCAGGCCGCGGTTTTCGGTTCGGATCAGTCGAAATGGGTACTGCCTGACGATTTCAGCCGTGTTGTCTTGCGATCCATCGTCCACAACGATGACCTCATAGCTGGGATATTCGAGCCTAAGCAAACCTTCAAGACATTCGCGGATCACGCGCCCGCCGTTATAACTGCACAGGACTACCGAGATCTTCGGCCACTTCTTGTCTGGGGGGAAAGGAATCGCGCCATAGGCACGGCGAACGGCCGTCAACGCGGGTTTCGCGCGCCGTTCCCGGTCGGTCAGCCCGAACGCCCAGTCCGCGATATCGTGGCCTCCGCGATACCATTCGTCGGTCCAGCTAAACACGAAAGTTCCGGCACAGCCCTCCGCGAACGCAGTCCGAACCTGCCAATTCAGAAAATGGGATTGCTTCTCTTGGCCGTTCCGAACACTATCCAATCCGACCTCCGCCAGCAGAAGCGGCCGGTTGCCGGCAATATTTTGAAGCCGCGCTATGTATGCGCCAAACGACTGTTGGTCTTCCAAATAAACGTTGACACAGAGCAGATCCACAAAATCCAGTTCTAGATATTCCGTGGATGGATAGTTAACGTAGGTGAATAACCCGCCAGGATCTTCTTCCTTCGCCTCCATCCATAACGTTTGAAGGTAACGCTCGATTCGTCGCGCTCCGTGCCACCTGACGATCGGCGCCGGAATTTCATTCCCAATTGCGTAACAAAGCACGGCGGGATGACCCGAGCACAGACGCACGCCGTCGCTCACTCGCTTGCGGATTGCGAGGCGATGTTGGCGATCATCGAGGAATGCAATGTGCTGTTCCCACGGAAGGCCGACCATGACATA
This sequence comes from Acidobacteriota bacterium, assembly GCA_003223875.1. Classification (GTDB taxonomy): domain Bacteria; phylum Acidobacteriota; class Terriglobia; order 20CM-2-55-15; family 20CM-2-55-15; genus 20CM-2-55-15. The sequence goes on from QHWY01000169.1 coordinate 22,593, forward strand.
CAGCCCGTGGTCATAAGCAAGGTCGAGAAACCAGCGGGGTGGCACTGTGTATGTACGGAGGGCATTCATCCCTGCTTCCGACATGAGAGCAAAATCGCGCTTCACCCGAACTGGATCATGAAACTCATTGCCCCATTCGTCCGGCCGGAAAGTGCCGTAAGTGATTCCTCGAACCCATAGCTTTTGATCACGACAGTAAAGGAATTTGCCGCGAACCGTCGGCCGGGTCAGACCATGGTTGGAGAAGCTGCCTTGGGAGGTAGGTTGCGAT
>QHWY01000149.1 GCA_003223875.1 Acidobacteriota bacterium
TCAGTAAGTTATTTGTAATCAGCACGCGGTCAACGTTCGAGTCCCGCCTTTGGCATAATTCGCTGAACCTGCCTCTTGCGTCCGATCAAACACGCGTTCACCCAAGCCGAGGCTTCGATCCTAACGAGACTTCGCCGGTTCGAGCCCGCTCTTCTTTATCGCTGCATAGGCGGCCGGGGAAGAAAGCCATTGGATGAGCGCCTTGGCCGCTTCCGGCTGTTTTGATGTCGTTGGAATCCCGGCGGCAAATACGGTTACGATCTGCGCTCCAGGCGGTAGCTCGCCCACAATGTCGATGCCCTTGACTGGTCGCAGTTCGCTGATCTGCTGGAAACCGATCTCAACTTCTCCGGTAGCGACAACTCCGCCCACAGGATCGGCTTCGATCTTTCTCGACTTCGACTTGATCTGATCCCAGATTCCAAGTCTCGGAAACAATACGGTGGCAAGATATACACCGCTGGCGCTGTCGGAATATGCGATCGATTTTGCGGTGAGCAGCGTCCGCTTGAGTGCATCGACAGTGCTGATGTCGGGTTTGGGCGCACCGGCTTTCACTGCCATTCCAATGAGGGATCGCACGAGTTCCACGCGGCTCCCCGCACGCACCTTGCCCTCTTCAATGAGTTGGTCCAGTGCCGGAGCGGCCATAATCACCACGTCGATGCTCTCGCCGCGATTCAGCCTCACGGGTATTGCATTGATTGTCGTTCCCATCGAAGGCCCGAAACCAGTCACGACCTTGTTATGCGTTTCGCGTTCGTAGATGGGGACCAATTCCATGTAAGCCGCAGTAAACGCTCCGGACGTGACCACGTTGATTTCCGCCGCGCATACGGGAACAACGAAAAGTAATGTCGCAATGATGATCGAGAAAATTGGTCGCATGACTGCGAATGCTAGCACGTTCCGGCAGGAGAATGCTCTACTTCTGACCTTTTGTTGGCTGGCCTTCTCTCAGTGCTTGATCCAAAGCTTCGTCCAAACCTTGTTCTATCGTCGGTGGGGGCCTACACTTTACTTGTCGGGTCTACCGGCAAAGCGATTATTTCTGGCAATCTATGCAGTTTCTACGAATAATTGCACATCGGAACCATTCACTCAGTCCCGACTCGTGCGTAAGGAGAACGAAGAATGAGTAATGTGACATTGAAGGTGAACGGCAAATCCCACACCTTGGATATCGATGCCTCGACGCCGCTGCTTTACATCCTCCGGAACGATCTCGGATTGCGGGGGCCGCGGTTTGGATGCGGGCTTGGTCAATGCGGAGCATGCACAGTGATCATCAATGGCGTGGCGACACGATCGTGCATCACGCCGGTTTCGACGGTCAAAAGCGAGGTCACGACGCTGGAAGGAATCGCTAAAAACGGCAAGCTGCATCCGGTGCAGCAAGCCTGGATTGACGAGCAGGTGCCGCAGTGCGGGTTCTGCCAAAATGGGCAGATCATGACGGCGAAAGCCCTGCTTGACAAGAATACCAACCCGACAGATACCCAGATCCGCGAGGCCATGGCGAAGACCCTCTGCCGCTGTTTTACGTATTACCGTGTCCAATTGGCCATCAAACGCGCCGCGAGGGCTATCGCCTCGCTCGGTTCGAATCGGAGTAAGGAGGTAGTAGCATGAGCGGAGCGAATTCAAACCCGACGCGAAGCGCAAGCGCGATAGCGCGCAGCCTCAAGGAAGGGCGCAGCCATCAAAAGACGAACGCCTTCACAAACATTCCGAAACAAGTCGAAGAAGTTCTGGAGAAGTGGAACACCGCGACGTCGCGTAGAAATTTCCTGAAGAGTTCGGGTCTGCTTGTTGTGAGCTTCAGCGCCGCGCCCCTCGTGAGTACGGCCGCGGCCGAAGCGGCCGCGGCGGCGCAGGCCGCTGGCGGTCCATATCCGGACCCGGACTTCCACCAACTGGATTCATGGATCGTTATCCATGAGGACAACACAGCGGCTTTCTACGTCGGAAAAACCGATCTTGGCCAGGGAACAGGCACGGCGTTCCGGCAGATGATGTCCGACGAGCTGGACATCCCCTTCGACAAGACGACCTGCATCATGGGCACAACCAACCTTACCGTCGATCAAGGCGGATCCGGCGGTTCGGACGCGATCCAGGTCGATGGCTGGCCCATGAGGCGTGTTGCTGCTGAGGCTCGCCGGATTCTGCTTGATATGGCTTCGAAGCGGTTTGGTGTACCTGTTGATGACCTCACGGTGAACGACGGAGTGATTACGGTAAAAGCCGATCCCACGAAGAAAATCACGTATGGTGAACTGATCGGCGGCAAGAAATTCAATGTCGCTCTAACGGCCGCAAATAACAACATCGACAACACGACTGGCGTCGCCAAGGTGAAGCCCGTCCAGCAACTCAACATGGTCGGCAAATCACCTCAGCGGGACGACATTCCGCGGAAAGTAGACGGCTCGGGGACATGGGCCGTTGATGTGAAACTTCCCGGCATGGTGCATGCGCGGAATGTGAAGCCCCCTGTGGCCGGAGCCAAGCTCATCAGCATCGACGAGTCTTCAGTTCGAAACATTCCTGGGCTTGTGAAAGTCGTCAGCAAGGGCAACTACGTGGCAGTGGTCTGCGAGCGAGAGGAGCACGCGATCCAGGCCGCCAGACAGCTCAAGGTCAATTGGGAGAAGCCGGCGACCGCAGCGTTCCCTACCTCCGACGATCTTTTCAAATTCATGCGCAACGCGACGCCGACGTCCAAGCGTCAGCCCAATGTCGTTGGAAATCCCGACGCGGCTTTGGCAAGTGCGGCAAAAGTCGTGGAGGCCGAATACGAGATGCCGTTCCAGGGACACACGGCCATCAGTCCGGCTCACGCGCTAGCAGATCCTTCGAACGGGCAAATGACGATTTATTCGAATGACATGAAATCGTATGGCCTTCGGAACGGCGTTTCCCAATTCCTCGAGATACCGCGCGATCGCGTGCGCGTGATCTGGATGGATGGGCCGCAGGCGTATGGCCGCACTGCTGCCGATGACGCCGGTTTTGAAGCGGCGTTTCTGGCGAAGGAAATTGGCCGGCCGGTTCGAGTGCAGTGGATGAGGAACGAAGAAACGGCCTGGGATACCAAGGGGCCGGCGTTCACGTTCAAAGTTCGCGGAGCCCTGGACACGCAAGGTAATCTCGTTGCGCTCGATTTCAACGCCCGGGCTGCCGATTACAATCACCTTGGTTATAACGAGGCCGACACGGTGCTCATCGCTCAACTGATGGGCAGACGCCGCGCGATGCCGGCGCCTGGTAATTCCGACATTCCATCGGATATGTACGCTATCCCGAATCGGCGGATGGTCGCCGAGGTTGTCAGTCTTCCGACGATCTGGGAGACGCCCCTTCGTACCGGAAATTTGCGCGATCCGAACGGGCCGCAGGTTACTTTTGCGGCGGAATCGTTCATCGACGAAATGGCCGCCGCGGCGGAAGCCGACCCGCTTCAGTTCCGGATGAAACTCCTGAATGCAAGCACTACCGACGACAATGGATTCAGACGAGCGCGTTCGATTGCCGTCCTCAAGACAGCAGCGGAAACGTTTGGGTGGGACACGCGTCCTTCCCCGAAGCGGCCTGGGAATGGAACGATCTTACCCGGACGAGGTGTCGCATACACCTATAGAGGTCAAACGGTCCTTGCAGTGATCGCCGAGGTCGAGGTGAACCGCAAGACTGGGCATGTCTGGGTGAAGCGGCTCGTATGCGCGCATGACTGCGGTTTGATCATCAATCCCGAAGCGCTGCGCCGCAGTGTCGAGGGCGGCATGCTCCATTCCTTGAGCCGCGCGCTTTACGAGGAAGTGAAGTTCGACGGTGAAAAGGTCACGAGCGTCGATTGGATTACTCATCCGACGCTGACACATCTCGACGCGCCGGCGAAAATCGACGTTCTGCTCGTGAACGGAGATCCTAATCCGAACCGGCCCGATCTGCCTCACTACGGGGCCGGCGAGGCGTCCTTGAAACCGACAATCGCCGCGGTGGCAAACGCCATTTACGATGCAACCGGTGTTCGTCTCCGTCGCGTTCCTTTCAGAAACGCCCGCGTGCTTGAAGCGTTGAAGGCCGCAGGCGTGTAGGGCTTTGCCAAAAATCCCCTCCTAAGTTAGGAGGGGATGCCTGCGAGGACCGCGAAGCGCGAGCCCGTGCGAAGCGCAAGCGCGATAGCGCGCAGCCTCAAGAAATAGGGCGAAGCCTCAAAAAAAGTCCGAGCAGGCGGGGTGGTTCCCCTGCCGTTACTAACACTTCGGGGAACCACCCCGCCCTCGCTTTCGCTCGGCTTTGCACAAAAAATACATCGTGGGCGCTCATAGAGCGCCCCTACAGTTGCGCACCCCAAGCTGTAGGGGCGGTCTATGACCGCCCAGGATTTTTTGTGCAAAGCCCTTTCGCTCAGGCTCCCCTCCTAACTTAGGAGGGGAGTGGCGCTACAGCAACAACTGCGTCAGCCGTCCGAGGAACGCGAGTTCGTTTTCCTTTGCTGAAACCCGGCTGTCTGCCTGCGTTCGCTGATCTCGCGCGCCTCCGTGCATCAATCGAACGTCTTCGTTAAAGAAAGGTTTGCCGCTGGTCGCTACCTCGACTTGTTTTCGGAGCGCCTCCTGCCAGCGTGGAATCTCAGCGAGCAGGTTCTCCAGATCTGACGGTTTGCGGTTTTCTATGAGGTTAAGCAAATCAAGGGTGTCGGAGAGGGCATAACTGTCCCGGCCGACAACGGCTGTCAGATAGCGCTCGAGAATGCCGCGACGGCCCGAATCGTCCCAAATGGAACGACGCGCGATAGCTTTCAGCAGAGGCCGGTCCGTTGAAACGTATCGCTCGAGCAAGCCGAATAGGAAATCTGGAATTGTGGCCTCCAGTCGAAGCCGGTGGACATATCGCTCGATAGTCACTTCACGCAGGTTTACCAGATGCGCCTTCCCGTCCAACGTCATCAGTTGGGCGTGGGTGGGCCGTTCAACGAGTTGCTGAACTAGCGCCGGCCATCGCTCGCGCGGAACAGAATCGCGTCCAAGCAGCTCCGCGAAGACGGCCTGATCCGCCAGCTTCGGCGTGAAAACGGGCGAAAGGATAAGATCGATTTCGTAGTCTTCGAGCTTCGGTAGTTCTTCAGTCAGGAAAGTACCAACGGCATCGTGTTCAATGCGGTAATTGTCTTCGATATAGTTGAGGACTCGGGGCGAGAGTTCGCGGGACCGTTCCAACTCGGCTGCGAGAGCTTCAACTACGTTACTCACAACGGTTCCGCCTCATAGGCTTTGCAGAAAAAATACATCGTGGGCGCTCATAGAGCGCCCCTACAGTTGCGCACCCCAAGCTGTAGGGGCGGTCTATGACCGCCCAGGATTTTTTGTGCAAAGCCCGCCTCATACCATGACATTATAATGGGACACCACCAACGAAGGAGGAACACTCATGAGTCTCCTCTTATACATCTGCGAGGAGAATAACAAGTACTTCGGGAATAGAATTCCGCAGTAGCCTGAACGCAGGGGACAATTTCAAATTTTAATCAGTGCGTCATCGCGTAGATGATGTAGTTGATTCCGAATTTATACGCCTGAGCAGTGAATGGGACCGGGTAGTATGGATCGTCAGCGTGTTCCCAGCCGTCACCCATGTCTGAATTGAAATTCACGGCGACCATCAACTGATGCTGATCGTTGTATATTCCTCGCCAATGGACCGGTCCTTCCAGACGCGCGAAAATCTGACCGCCGCGATCCATGCGCAAATGCCGGTCGCCCGGAATCCCCATGGTTCTATCAAGGTCGAAGAACACGTGCATGAGCGGATCGTCATCTGGAATTTCAACGATCGGCCGGTCCGGAAAGGCCTGTTTGATGGCGCGCTCGAAGATAGCCCAGGCCCAGTCGCTATGGAGATCATCAACCAACAGAAACCCGCCGCGCAGGCAATACTCTCGCAGGCGAGCGGCTTCGTTGGGCGTAGGACGCCAGTTGCCTTGGCCCGGCTGCTGCAGGAATAAAAACGGATATTCAAAAATTTGATCGTCGCTCAACTCCAGGTGCCGTTCTTCATCCGCAACCTGGAGGTTCGTCGAGCGCCGTAGCGCGGCAAAGAAATGCTCTTCGGCTAACGGATAATCGATGGCCCACCACGGTTGAAAGTAACCATGCGAGCCGCCTCCGCCAAATGTCCTGTATTTCACACGCGCCATCTGGAACTCGGCTTCCGGCCCGTTTGCCTGCGTATCGCGGCTTCGAGGACTCGCGTGAGTGCTGGCGATCGCGGCTGCTAGACAAACGATCAGGACACCTGCGATCTGGACGTGAGCTCTCGCTTGTCTCATGGCTACTCTTCGATAGACTCGATCAGTTTAACCTCTTCGGCGGGCAGTTCTATAACTGAAACTTTCAAATCTTCCTTCATGTGTTCCAGGCTCGTCGTTCCGGTGAGCGGAACCATACCCGCCTGCATCGCAAAGCGAAAAATGACTTGCGGCGTGTCGACGCCAAGCCGTTCAGCTATGGATCGCACTCGTGGATGCCGCAGCACGTAAGGATTCGCAGTTAACAATGAGAACCCCTGGTACATGATTCCATGCTGCCGGCAGATCCGTCGAACATCACGATCCCAGCCACGATTCGCAAAGCAGCGGTTCTGTACGACCATGGGTTTGATTTTGGCGCTGTCTATTAAAGCCGAAACCTGGAGAGCGTTCACATTGCTCACTCCGATCATTCCAGCGCGGCCGGAGTTGTGGATTGCTTCAATCGCGCTCCAGACTTCCCAGTCCTCGCGACCGAGCCCGGGATACGAATATGGACCATGCAAAAGGTAGGAATCGACGCGATCGGTTTTTAGATTTTGGAGGGACGATTCAAACGATTGGTTAACCTGGGACGTGAGAGATGCCCGCGGATCGTAAGGGATCCGCTGATCATGGCCATTGAGCGGTGTGAATTTGGTTTGAAGAAATAGTGAATCCCGAGAAACGCCCTCAGCCACTAGGGCGGCCAGAGCTTCGCCCACCAATGCCTCGCTATAGTGCCGTGGCTGATTCGCCGTGTCGATTGCCTTGAAACCGGCATTTACGGCCGCGCGGACAAGTGGCGCAGTCGCGTCCTTTTTCCATGCAGTGCCGTAGATGAAAGAAGGAAGCGGGATCGGCATGAAATTTATTGCAATTCTCCAACTATTCGCTGTCGAATCGTAGTTGCCAAAACCGGGCCTGTCAAATTTT
>QHWY01000170.1 GCA_003223875.1 Acidobacteriota bacterium
CGAAGAAACGGAGCACCTGCAGGAATGTGACGACTGCCGGGATGAGGTCATGGCACTGCGTCGCCTCGTTCAGGATTCCGCCGATGTCGACAAAACCCGGCACTTTTTGGCCGAAGAAGGAAAGTTGCCGCTGGTACCAGAACCTCCAAAGGAAATTCATGAGGCGCAGCGCGAGTTGGATGAGACACCCGGATCTTAGATTGAGGAGGCGTTTGGAACAATGCAAACGCTCCAGGATCTGCTTCCAGAAATCCAGCGATTAGATCAGCGCGAGGCCATACGCTGGACGAACGGATTTCGCACAGTTGTTTCGACTTACGTTGACCTCCACGGCACGATCGGGACAGTCATCAACTATTTCGCCGAGAATGACATCGGAAAAGGCGATCGAGTTCTGATTTGGGCCGAAAATCGGATGGAGTGGGCCGCCGTATTCTGGGCCTGTGTGGCATCGGGCGTTGTAGCTGTTCCAGTCGACCTCCGCTTCTCCGAAGAACTCGTCCGGCGAATTCAATCGGAATCCAACTCGAAGCTGACGATCGACGGTGCTGAGCTCGATCGCATTGCCAAGCTGCCGCGAGCATCAACATTCTCTTGGACACCTGTAGATCGAGAGGACATCGTCGAGATTGTCTACACGTCTGGAACAACGGGTGAGCCGAAAGGCGTTACCCATCGGCATCGGCACATTTGCGCCAACCTCCGGCCCTTCCAAACGGAGATCGATAAGTACAAGCAATGGGCGAGGCCATTTCAGCCGATTCGAACTCTCGATTTGCTGCCCCTCAGTCATATGTTCGGCCAGGCGCTCGGAATCTATATTCCTGTTCTACTGGGGGGCGCGGTTGTATTCACGTCCGAGATATCGCCCCGAAAAATCGTCCGGATCGTGCGAGATCATCGGATCAGTGTAATCGTGGCAGTGCCGCAGATACTCGCGAACCTGAGGAATGAGATCGAGCGGCAATTTGAAATTTCACCGTCAGACCGCTCGATTCTTTTACGGCTGTGGCGGTATCGAAAAATCCACTCCGCGTTGGGCTGGAAATTCTGGGCATTTGTCGCAGGAGGCGCGCCGGTCGATCGCGAACTGGAAGAATTCTGGGCGCGATTGGGATTTTTGTTGATTCAGGGATACGGCTTAACGGAAGCGAGTCCGGTCGTCAGCGTCAATCATCCTTTCGATGTGAAACGCGGTTCTCTCGGCAAAGTTCTGCCGGGCCTTGAAGTGAAGATTGCGACGGACGGTGAGATTCTCATCCGCGGCGAGAGTATAACGACAAGTGATAACGGCGGCTGGCTTCACACCGGCGATCTTGGCGAAATGGACAAAGAAGGACGCCTATACTATCGCGGCCGGAAAAAAGACATGATCGTCACGCCCGAAGGGCTCAATGTTTATCCCGAAGATATCGAGCACGTGCTCGATCGGTTCTCGGCAATTCGTGAAAGCGCGGTTGTTGGTGTCCATCGGAATGGAACCGAGCAGGTTCATGCCGCGGTGATTTTGAAGGATCCGAAAGCGAACGTGGAAACGCTTATAAGGCAAGCCAACGAGAGCTTGGAAGCACATCAGAGAATCAAAAGCTGGTCCATATGGCCGGGGGACGATTTCCCACGAACGGCATCAACCATGAAGGTGCGGAGAGCAGAGGTTCGGAGGCAAATTATGGGCGTCCCGTTTGAGGCGGCCAGACCTGAACCGGCTACAAAACCGGAAGAGAAGGACCTGAGTGCGATGTCTTCTCTAGAACGCGTGGAGCTGTTGTCGGAGCTCGAAAGCAAGTATCAGATCGAGCTGAATGAGGAAGAGTTTTCGAAACTGAAAAGTTCAGAGGACCTTCAGGAATGGCTCCATCGTTCATCGGACAAAACGCAAAGGCCTGAACCCGCAGTTATTCACGAGAAGGCGCCATCAGAATGGGCAAGGTCGCTTCCGATGCGGTCCTTCCGCGGGGCGTTTCAGCGACTGATTGCGATTCCCCTGTTCAAGCACTATCTGCGGTTAACCGTATCGGGTCTAGAGCATTTCCGAGATCTCAAGCCTCCTGTCATTTTCGCCGCGAATCATGTCAGCCATCTGGATACGCCTGCTGTTTTCGCAGCCCTTCCTTCAGAGTGGCGGCGGCGCCTCGCACCGGCAATGGGACTGGATGTTTTCCGCCCTTATTTCGAACCACGAGATTTTCCGGCAAAGCAGGTGTGGTGGACAGGTTTTGGCTACGTTCTCGCACTTGCCTTATTTAACGCATACCCGCTACCGCACGACATGGCCGGCGTGCGGCGCGCGTTGAATTACACAGGGGAACTGGTCAAACGCGGATTTTGTCCTCTGGTATTTCCAGAAGGAATTCGATCGCCGGACGGCAAGCTCAAACCTTTTCGTCCGGGCATTGGAATGATGGCAGTCCGGCTCCGCGTTCCAATTGTTCCGGTCTACATCGAGGGCCTGTACGACGTGTACTCGATTCATGAAAGTTGGCCCAAACGTGGACCGGTGCGTGTTTCATTTGGAATACCGCTCGAATTTACAACGAGCAGCTATGAAGAAGTCGCTCAGAAGATACATCGAGCAATCGAAGATCTAACGTGATTGTCTCGTCGATGTATGAATTGCCGATCGGCCGCAGCGCAGAAAATGAAATCTCTGGATGTGGGATTTTTGCCCGTTTGTGAAAACGCTCGTCTCGTTGGCGCTCTAACAGATATCACCTCTTGTACTCCACGCCACAGACCGCAGCCGTCTAAGAGTAAGAGGGACGTTATCGTCACACCAACCGCCGTCATTGAAACGCATACACAGCTCCCAAGGCCAAAAGGAATCTATTGGGAATATCTGACCCAAAACCAGATCGACTCGATTCCTTACCTGAAGCAGTTGCGCCGCCCAGCCTAGGCGCATGCTCGTGTGTTCGCCGGCACGATCTTTTGGATCAGATCGGCAACCGTTCCGAGCGAAAATGGTTCTCTTGAGGAGATTCTCCCACTGATATTGTTTACTAAGGCTGCAAAAGAAGGTCCAATTAGTGGAGAACCTCATCCGGCACTTTGGGGTGGCTCGGTATCACGTCTGGGTCCATGGTCTTCAAAGCGGTTTCCTTATTCTTGACGTTTTGGAAGATCCAGTCGTAGAAGCCCGCCGATACGAGTTTGAGATTGACCTCTTTTCCTGTCTTGTTTTCCCAAAACCAGCCGTGAATGCCGGACGTGGGTGCAATGAAGGTTCCATGCCCCTGGTCTTTGCCGAGTTGATCGTCGAGTTCGTAGGTTTCGTAATAGTCCGTCCCCTCTTTCCCGGCGGGTTTGACGTTCGGTTCGCCATGGAATTCAAAGAGAAGCTTGTCGCTCGCGGTCCAGGAATAGATCAGGCCCGCACCTTTCTTCATGTTGTACTTGATTTCCGTACCTTCACCGGGCGCGAGCTTCATCTCTCGAGAATCGATTTTGTATCGTTTCGATTGCGCGATGAATGCGCCCTTCACAGTGGGAGCGCCGCCGTCAGGAGCGGGCTGCAGTACGGGCACGATCGCGGCCCGAGGCTCGTCACTTTTGGAATCCGGCACGGCGTTCTTTTCCGTGGCTTTCGCGTCGGCTCTCGCAAGGTCGGTCAGGCGTAACAGCCTTCCTGTTCCGACAGGATCGATGCCGTACTCTGCCGGAAGAACGGCGGTGACCAGCAGCGCCGCAGCAATGATCAGCGCCGCCACCGTGGCCTTCGCGATTCTTTTCTTCGACGGCGGATGGACAGTAACTGTGTAGGCTTCTTCATTCATAGTTGACTCGCTATGCGACAAAATATCCGGTGAGTTGGTATCCAACAAGGATGAAACCGCCCACCATTAATACTGTATTCGTTAGAAAGGCATGCTGGAGGAATCCTGGACGCGTGCGCCAGTAGCTCAATCCGATGAGCACGCCGGTTAGCGCGAGCACTTGTCCGATCTCAACACCAACGTTGAAACTCACAATGTTCGTGACGAGTCCATTTTGCGCGAGCGTGAACTCCTGAAGTTTGGTCGCAAGGCCGAAACCATGGAATAGTCCAAAAATCAGAACGGCCAGCCGCGTGTTCGGCTGAAAATGAAGAAACCGCTTGAATCCATCCATGTTGTCGAAGGCCTTGTAGACGACGGAAAAACCGATGATCGCATCGATCAGATAAGAATTTGCATGGATTCCGCCCAGCACGCCGCCGAGCAGCGTCAGGCTGTGTCCGATCGTAAACAGGCTCACGTACTGCACGACATCCCGGAGTCTGTAGAGAAAGAAAATCACGCCGACAAGAAACAGCAGATGATCGTATCCCGTAACCATATGCTTTGCGCCGAGGTACAAGAAGGGCGCGACGGCCGCACCCGTGTTTGCTTGAACGAAGGTTGCATCCCGCTTCGATACGTTGTGAGCCGTTGCGAGGATCGGCAAAAGCATCACGATTGCCAGAAGGACTGCGATTCGAGTGAGGTTGCGTTTCATAGCGATTAAATCACCTCACTTTAACGTATTTTCGCAGGATGCGGGGCCGGGGTTCTCCGGCGAATATGTTGCCGAATCTGTCGACGGTACCAAACTCGGGTCCGCTGCCCGTTTGTGTCTCGGGATTGCCCCCCTGATCGAGGATGAAGTATCGCACCCAACCTCGGAGCGCGTCGCCGATTCGAATGCCCTGCTCGAAGCCCGGATTGTCGACGTTGTCCGATTCCGAATCGAAAACATAGATCAGGTCTTCGTCATTGATCGAGAAAGCGATTCCGCTCGGCATCCCGAATTGATGCCAGGTCGCGATGTACTTCCCATCCTGATCGAACATTTGAATTCGAGTATTCTGCCGATCGCATACGAAGACTCGGCCTCTTTTATCCATATTGATGCAGTGCGCCGTCCGGAACTCACCCGGCCCGTATCCAGTCTTTCCCCAGGCCTTGATGAATTTTCCTTCCTTCGAAAACTTCACGACGCGGTTGTTTGAGCCGTGACCATCCGCAACGAAGATATCTCCATTGGGAGACGTCACGACGCCCGCCGGGGATCTGAAATGACCTTCATCGCTTCCGGCAACTCCGGGTTCGCCGAGCGTCATTAGAACTTTTCCATCCGGACTGAACTTCCGCACGATGTGCCCAGCTTTGACTCCGGCTTTGGCTGCAATCGCGACGGACTCTTCGGCCGCTGCGTCGGTCACCCACACGTTGCCCTCACGGTCGACATGCATGCCGTGAGGCCAGATGAACATCTGCGCGCCGAAGCTTTTGACGACGTTTCCCTTCGGATCGAATTTGTAGATGGTGTCGTGAGGTTTCAGTTTGCCGTCCGGATACATGCAATCGACGCCGAAACGGCCGCCTCTTGCGACGGGCAATGGACTAGTCTCATCACATCGGATAAACGCCCAAATGCTCACACCGTCCGCATCGACGTGCACGGAGGCCGGCGGTCCCATCTCTCTGCCGCCGGGAAGCCTCGCCCATTCGCCTCCTGGAACGGTCGGACCACCGCCATCGGCCAGTCCCCTGACAGGTCGATATGGATTGTCAGCGGGACCTTGAGCGAACGGCACCACGCGCGCTGCGAGAAGCAGGACGACAGCCCAGAACGTGATCCAGCCAATTCGAATTGCCTTCGACACGGTACACCTCTCTTTCGGATGACCCCCTGAATGCTAACATACAAAATTTATGAGCAAAGCTGTCCCCTCTCCGTCGGTTACGAATTTCGACGGAAAACAATTTCAGGACGCCGATTTCAACGGCGCCCAGTTCCCCAGCAAGGTGACCTTCCGAGACGCGCAGTTCAACGGGAAAACAAACTTCCGCGGAGCGAATTTCGAAGGTCCCGCCGATTTCACGGGCGCGCGGTTTCTGGGCGATGTGGATTTTTCCAGCGCGAGTTTCAACGACCCACTTCGGTTCGACAACATCCGGTTTGCCGGCAAAACCGCTTTCGTGGGAGTGCATTTCCGTCACGACGCGCATTTTTCTGATGCGGAATTCGCCGGCGATTCCGATTTTTCCCAAGTGACTTTTCACGCCTGGGGATTGTTCAACAAAAGCCGATTCAGAGCGGGAGTGACATTTCGAAAAGCATGTTTCCGCGGATCGGCGCACTTCGAGGATGTTGACTTCACAACCGACGCCGATTTCAGCGGCGTTCGCTTGATTCCATTTGCGGATTTTCAAAGAGCCCAATTCCGGGGTGACGCTTTATTCAATAAGTCCAGCATCGAATGCAAAACGCTATTTCAAGGGGCGCGTTTCTCTAAGACAGTGGATTTCAGCGATTCCCGTTTCACTCACCCGGTCAACTTCAGCGCGGCACATTTCGGCGGAGCCGTTAATTTCGAGCGCGTCATCTTTCTGCAGTTTGTCGATTTCAAAGAAGCGCATCTGGCGGATTCGTTCATTCTTGCACTGCCGAAGGGCTCGGAAGGACTCGCGCCGGAAATCCGGTTCGAGTCCGTGATTCTAGACCAACCGGTAGAGGCGCGGTTCCAAGACATCAGCTTCGAGAAAATCACTCTGATGGGAACGAAACTGCGTGGTGTGCGGTTGATAAATCCCAAATGGCCGCGACGCGGCTTATTCAAATCGAGCCAGCGCGCGGTCGTCTATGACGAAATCCAGAAAGAGAAACCGGATCCACAAAGACTCGCGGAGCTTTATCGCGACATCCGGGAAAATTTGAGGCAGGCGGGAACGAGGGCCGATCTCGGTGACCTCTTTTATGGCGAAATGGAGGTTCGCAGGAAGCAGCGGCGCGGGCCGAATGACACTTTTTACTTTTTCCGCCGCTACTGCTCTCCGTATACGCTGTTCTGGCTCACGTGCGGTTACGGCCGCCGGCCCTGGCGCGCGATTGCGGCCGCGGGCGCGGCGGCGGTGATCTATCGGTTAATGTGAACGGGCAGCCTTCGCTTTGGGCGACTGTGGAGAGGCCACGCTACTGACCTTCTGGCCGAAGCCGGGAATCAGCATTGGGACGCGCTGCTTGTAATTGCGGTACGTTTCCCCATAGAAGCGCAGCAGATCTCGTTCTTCGAATTGGATCGCGACCAGGATGTATCCGGTGGTGGCAATCGCAAACACCAAATGAGCGGCGGTCATCGTTGGGGTAGACCAGAATGCGAATAGCCATCCGACATATAACGGATGCCGTACATAGTTATATGGACCCGGCGTCCGGAACGGAATCGGTTGGTACTCCCTGCCTAGAAGGTACAGGTACACCTGTCGCAATCCGAACAGATCAAAATGGTTGATCAAAAAAGTGGATGTGAGTACGGTCAACCATCCGAATGCAAACATCGCTCGGAGAATGACGCGTCCAACATCATTCTGCACATCCCAAACAACGCCGCCCATCGGCCGCCATTGCCAGAACAGAAGAATCAGCAACAAGCTCGACAGCAGGACATACGTGCTCCGCTCCGCTGCGTGCGGAATAATCTTCGTCAGTCCTTGCTTGAACCACTGCCGCGCCATGAGGCTGTGCTGGATCGCGAAGATTCCAAGCAAGGCGGCATTGATGATCAAGGCTTCCATAAAAGGCGTTTCTGCACCTGAATCCATGGACTTCGGAACTGCTATGTTGCCGATGAAACCAATCGCATACAGAAATGTTCCGAAGAAAATCAGGTAACAAATAACCCCGTAAACAAACACAGTGACTCGCGACATAACAACCTCCTGTTGCGCTTTAGGCGCTGAAACGCACAGTTGCACTTGAAAAGAGCTTTTGGTGAGGCACAACCCTACCTCAACGCGGGGAATTGATCAAGTAGTCTCGATTCGCGTAACCTGAGGCCTGGGGATCGACGTGAAAACTTTGGTGTTGTTGCGGCATGGCGAAAGTACATGGAATATGGAGAACCGCTTCACAGGCTGGACGGATGTGGACCTCAGCCTTAAAGGTATCGAAGAAGCGCGCGCGGCCGGCCGGGAGATGCTGTCGGATGGCTACGTTTTCGATATCGCCTTTACTTCCGTCTTGAAGCGCGCCATACGCACGCTGTGGCTGGCTCTGGATGAAATGGATTTGATGTGGATCCCCGTTCACAAATCATGGCGCCTGAATGAGAGGCATTACGGCGCACTCCAGGGACTGAACAAATTGGAAACCGTCGAACGCCACGGCGAAGCACAGGTAAAGATCTGGCGGCGCAGTTACGACATTCGCCCGCCCGCCTTATCACTGGACGATCCGCGATCACCGCGAAACGATTCGAGATATTCCGACCTGAACCCGCAGGAAATTCCGTTGACCGAGTGCTTGAAAGACACGGTCGACCGTGTTCTTCCGTACTGGTATGAAATCATCGCGCCTCTAGTCGGTGCTGGCAAGCACGTCCTGATCGCGTCGCATGGCAATAGTTTGCGAGCGCTCGTCAAATATCTCGACAAAATTTCCGACGAAGCGATCGTTGAGTTGAATATTCCGACAGGCATTCCCCTCGTCTACCAGCTGAACGATGATATGACGCCGATCCGGCATTTCTATCTGGGCGACCCCGCCGCCATCGAACGAGCATCGCAAGCAGTGGCAAATCAAACGAAGAAAGTGAAAAGCTAGTGTTGCGTTTCATAAATAGCTTTACCATCGTTGCGAGCACAACGGCCCCGGGATTCTAGGAGCGACGAGGGCGCAATGCTCATTCATTGTAACCGAGGAGCGACAACGAAGACGGGGCCGTTCCGCCGCAACCCGGAGGGCCGATGGGGGTTGCGGGCGATCTCGTCGGGATCCGCATCCCAAGGCTTCAGAATAAAATCGCTCGTCAACATCTCGCCGGAGCTTAGTAAGAAAGCGGTGCCTGTAAATTCGCGTATGACCATCGGTCCTTCGGAATCGAACGATACGATTTCCTGCCCGTCGGAATCACGCAAGGGGTTGCCGGAGTCGTCCAAACCGGCATAATGCAGAGGCTTTCGTCCAGTGCGATCCGTCCAAATGTATTCACCGACGACCAGCGCAACGCTCGACGAAGCCTGGCGAGCTACGCTCTGCGGCATCGCCTGCGCTTGCTCCAACCGGCGCAGCCTTTCCTCCAGCATTTGTGCAACCTGCTTCCAGGAAGGATCTGAAGTCGCGCTTGTACCCAGTGTAGACTCGCTTGTGTTTAGGTGCTTGTCTTCGAGAGCTGCAGGGTGTGCCGAGGCCGCGAGTCCCCCAACCACTTTCCGTCCCGCGTATACACTCCAGCCTGCAGCTCCGAGCAACCCCATAATCAGGGTCGCCGCAATGATGAAACCGATCGAGTCGCGAATTATCCGCAGCACACCTCATTTTGACGCTTCCCGTTGCTCGGCGATTGTCAAGAGTTGTAAAGACAGTGGATAATCCTCGCCACACCATGAGGAAAGTTCTCACGATCCTTTCACTGCTTGCCGCGGCGGCTTCCGCGGCTGCGGAGAGAAAGCCATTCACGGTCATCGAGGCGAGTATCCCTGAAATGCAGAAGGCCATGCGAGAAAAGCGGGTTAGTTCGCGCGAATTGGTTCAGCAGTATCTGACCCGGATTGCGTTCTACGATCGAAAGCTTCACGCCACGATCTCAGTCAATCCAAATGCATTGAAAGAAGCGGAGGAATTGGACCGGGAGCGCGCACGAGGAAGGTTGCGCGGTCCGCTGCACGGGATTCCGATCGCGTTGAAGGACATCATTCACACAACCAACATGCCGACCACGGGGGGTGCGCTGGCATTCGACGGGTTCGTGCCGCCTTATGAGGCGACGCTCACGAAAAACCTGCGAGAAGCCGGCGCGGTCATCATCGCTAAAACAAGTCTGACGGAACTCGCGAATTGGGTCGCGGGTCCTCCGACACCCATGCCAACGAATTACAACGCGATCTCGGGATTCGGTATGAATCCGTACGATCCGCGCCGAGATCCGCGCGAGGCTGCCGACGGCCGTGCTGCGCTGTTTCCTGGCGGCTCGAGCTCCGGCATCGGGACGGCCTCAAATCTGTGGGCAGCAAATGTGGGAACCGAGACTTCGGGTTCGATTCTCACTCCTTCAAACGCCTTGATGCTAGTTGGAATCAAGCCAACCGTGGGCCGCGTCAGTCGTTATGGCGTGATTCCCATCACTGCCGACCAGGACACAGCAGGCCCGATGGCGAAAACAGTGACGGATGCCGCGATCATGCTCGGTGCGCTGGAGGGCCGATCGCCTGACCCCAACGATCCGGCAACCCGGACCTGCATGCCTCCGCCTGGCCGCAACTACACTCGATTTCTCAAGCGCGACGGGTTGAAAGGAGCCCGCATCGGCATTCCTCGCATCTCGTTCTATGACCGGCTAAATCCGGAGCAGGCGAAAGTTATGTCCGATGCTATTGACGTTCTGGTCAAGCAAGGCGCTGTCGTTGTTGATCCGGCAGATATCCCTAGCGTCGTCGACCCCGATCCGGACAAGAACATCAACCAGTGGAACATCTGCTCCGGAGCTGGAAATGCCAAGGGCAGCGATGCGAATTGTTCCGTCGTTTTGAAATACGGGTTGAAACGCGACTTCAACCGCTGGCTTGCGACTCTGGGTCCATCGGCACCCGTGAAGACGCTGACCGAATTGCGGCAATGGAACCTCAAGCATGAGAAAGCCGGTGCAATCAAGTATGGCCAGTCGAACCTGGACAACTCCGATGAAATGGATGTCGAAATGGATCGAGCGCGTTACGAAGCGGATCGGGCCAAAGACATCGCGCTGGCCGCGACCCACGGCATCGACGAGGTGATGAAAGCCAATCGCCTGGATGCGCTGCTTTTCCCGGGGTCCAACGGCGCGGCTATAGCAGCAAAACCGGGCTATCCCACGGTGATAGTTCCGTTCGCGATGGTGCCCAACGCGCCGTTTCCTCCATTTCCCGAAGCGTTCGACGCTAAACCCGGCCCATTCGGCGTAAGCTTCACCGGCATGGCTTGTAGCGAGCCGCGGCTTATCGAACTCGGATACGCCTTCGAGCAAGCCACGAAGGGCCGAGTTTCGCCGCCATTGCCATAACGTCTACAGGACGAGCGTCGCCACACCGCCCGCGGCGACCACAATATCCGACACAGCCAACCCAAACGGCAGCCTTAGCGGACCGCCTGATACATTGAAAAAGTCGGCTCTCACCCTTTGGACATACGGCCTCCCATATCTACACTGCACGCGGTCCCATCGTTTATGATAGGAAGCGTGGAATTGACGCCCGAATCTGCTGAACGGCTCGCCTACCTCGTCGAGCAACTTAGAATCAAAAACATCCACCGTCACATCTTCCTCTGTGCAGACCAGACGAAGCCGGAGTGTGCCCCGAAAGAAGAGGGCCTGGCGTCGTGGAGTTACTTAAAGAAGAGATTGGAAGAACTGGGATTGACGCGAGCAGAAAACGCGATCTATCGCACGAAAGCCAATTGCCTTCGCATCTGTCACCAGGGCCCTATTGCGGTGGTTTATCCAGAAGGCACGTGGTATCACTCCGTAACTCCGGCAGTGCTCGAGCGGATCATTCAGGAGCATCTCATCGAAGGGCGCCCCGTCCAGGAGTTCGTGTTCGCGGAAAAACACTTGGGCTAAGCCGCCTCGACTACCGATCGTGTGGTTCGATGCTGGTTCAAGACCTCGGCCGCGATCTTCTTGCTGAGATAAACCTTGGATTCGCAATTGTCGCGCAGGTGTCTCTGAAATTTGATGACATCAAAGTTGAGATGATCGAGCGTTGCCCGCAT
Organism: Acidobacteriota bacterium; assembly: GCA_003223875.1. Taxonomy (GTDB): domain Bacteria; phylum Acidobacteriota; class Terriglobia; order 20CM-2-55-15; family 20CM-2-55-15; genus 20CM-2-55-15. Next base: position 11,707 of record QHWY01000170.1, read on the forward strand.
CGGATAAAACTTATTCTTTGTCTTGACGACAAGTTCGTGATATCCGTGCGCGTGTGCCCATTCTTCTTGTTGCTCGGTCAACGCCCGATAGCGACCCTGCCCGCGCCATGCCTGGCGCGTCCCGCCAATCCAACTGTAGAAGATCTTTCGGTTCGAAAAGTCGACGACTTCTCGAAGCTGGGTCACCAGATCGGAGAGCTTGATGTTCGTCTCCTGACTTCGCAACTCATGGCCGATCTTGTAGGCAACCGGCGTCAGCGCGCCGTCGTCATCGGAAGGAGCCATAGAAACCAAGATCAGGTGCTCGCGATCCTTCAGCCGGTTGATGATCTCTTCAGCAGTTTTCTTCTCCCGGAATTCCGTGAAGTATTCTTCAATGTATTGAGCTTCCAGCGCGCCGGCTTCCAGCGAATACTGGCGGATGATGTGCTCCATTGACGTCAATGATAACGGCAAAACGGAGCTCAGAGCTACAATCGCGGCTTCACGCGATCGTAGAGTGCCGTTACATATGGGACTGGCAGCGTGAATAGATGTTTCAGGCCGTGGCTGGTTTCGATGCACAATCGCGATTCGTCGTGGCTTCTCGACACTTCTTCAATGTTGATGATGTTCCTATAAGCAATCTTCCTGATCGAAAGACCACTACGGCCGGTGGTAATGAGGTATTCGGGATAGAGACCGGAAAATTGGCGGAGTAACAACACCAATCCGAAGATATACGCCAATGCGGCGATCAGGAATTGCATCAGAACGGGGACAGGATTCGCAATCCGTCCGTAGTAGGTACTTCGAATGAAAATCGTCGTATAGGCTGTGATGGCGCCAATGATCCCGAAGTTCACCGGCAGCGACCACCTTCGGTGCGAGAGCGCGTCAGGTTTTGGAAGTTGCAGCATGAGCTTGAGGATGAGCGTGAACGGGATGACAACAACCAATATGGCAATACCGAGCGCGGAGACCCAGTTGGGCATGCTAACTCGCACTCCAACATTTCTCGCGGAATCCACACTCGACGTGGTCACAATAGGAGCGCTCCGCCGGAACCCACTGATTCGTCTCGATAGCTTTCACATACTTCAAAAGCAATTCTTGCAATCGATTCTCAGCCTCTTCCAACGTATATTCGCGCCGCACCACTTTCATCGGCGATTTTAGATACCAAAGCTCGGCACTCGCGCGACCGGCGGCCAAAGCTTTCATCACCGCAAGCGAATAAGCTGTCAATTGCACCTCGTAGTCGTTCTCGGCGCCGTCGCGCCATGTCGCGTACTTATAATCGACAACTTTCGGCACATCGGCCGGTACGACCACGTCCATCCGGCCGCGGATCCAACAATCCCTTCCGTCCGCATTGAGGTGCATGATGAAGGGCAGCTCGCGTTCGGGCAACGCTGAGGATAATTCGCGCCACTCCGCCGACTGGAATACCAGATCGAGATCTCCGACGCCTGCCGAAGCCAACGCCTCGGGCCCCGGCCTCGCGGCGGTTTCTAAAATCTTATGCGCAACGGAACCCAGCCGCATCTGGAGTGACTGCCCCGTAGGTTCCCGTCCAGGCTCCGACAGGCCCAACATGCGCGTCCAATGAAAATAGCGGAAGCAACCGGCCAGCGCCGTGAGATCCGACGGCGTCATTTCGATTGATGACGTAGGACGAGGCTTGGCACCCAAGGGAATATCGGTCTCACCGACCAGCATCGTACTCGCGTTGAAGGCGAGTTGCTCGGGAACATTGAGCTGCGAGGCGGGAAGAATTTTCACAGCGAATCCTTTGAACTTGACGGCTTGCGGCTTTCCATCACGCGCGCGCTCGATCGCGCCGGGCTGAACGGTCTCGAAGAGTTGTTCCATCCATTGCAGCCAGGGACCAGTTTGTTTTGAAAATCCTTCGCCGAGCAGCAGCATCTTGCGCGCGCGCGTTACCGCGACATAGAGCAAGCGTTTTTCCTCTTCGTACTGTTGATCGTCGTCCAGGTCTTTCGCTTCGAGAATCAGCGCATGCGGCAATGGCTTTCGATGGAGTCCATAAGCCGCGCCGGCGAGGAGGCCCCAGCGGTCGCTGAAGAATGTCCGGTCGCCTGTTCCGCGCCCAGGTCGGGCAGCAAGGTCAGGAATAATGACGATGTCGAATTCAAGGCCCTTCGCCTGATGGACCGTCAGGACCCGGACGACATCATCATTCTGGGAAACGATTTGTGCTTCCGATTCGCGCACCGATGGATCGTTGGCGCGGTCGCGGAGATAACGAACGATGTCGTCAAGAGCGGTTGTGCCCTGACGCGAGAGGCGCCGTGTGATTTCGATCAATTTTCCGATATTGGCGACACGCTGCGGTCCGTTCTTCTGCGCCACCATGACAACGTCGAAATTTGTCCTGCGGATGACGTCTTGAAGAATCTCGGCGGCGGTGGCCGTGTCGCGGCGTTCCAGCCAATAACTGAGAAGTTCGTCGAAGACGGGGACCCTCACCCGGCGGGCTAGCTTTTCTTGAGGCTTCGCCCTAACGGGCTCGCGCTGCGCACCGCGGGCCTCTCCCAGGGGGAGAGGCAAGAGCTCGTGGAAAGGCACGCCGAATAATGATGATGTTAAAACGGTCGCGCGAAGCAATTCGTCATCGGGATGGAGAACCAGTTCGAGAAATGCGATCAGGTCCGAGACCTCCGTCTTTTGATAGAACGCGGTTCCCTGCACGACATAGACGGGAATTCCGTGCACCTCGAGCGCGCCTAGGTAGATTTCCACGTTCGTCATCGCGCGCATCAGAATCGCAACCTCTTTCCAGGACTGAATTCGGCCGGAAGATTTCCACTCCTTCAACAGACGAGCGATGGCTTCAGCTTCCATCTCTCGCCCATGGGCGGCCTTTGCTCCCGATTCTGCGGCTACGTAAGTGATGCCTAGAAATGACACGTCGGACTTGGGCCTCAAGAGGTCAGCCTCGGAAAAGCGAATGCGATAAGAAAGGTTCGCCTGCGCATCGGCAGTCTCCCCCATCTTTCCGCGACCGTCCATCATCAGTTCCGAAAGGCGGTTCGAAAACTCCGCAATCGGTGCCGCTGAACGATAGTTCTCTTGAAGGTGTTCGAGGCGGCCCCCTTCATCGAGAATCCGCTGGAGCATGCGAAAGAACACCGTCACGCGAGCGCGCCGAAACCTATAAATCGATTGCTTTGGATCCCCGACGATCATGAGCTTGCGCGGGGAGAGACGGCCCGGATTCTGCGGATCGGCGGCCAACAAAGAGATGATCTCTGCCTGGACCTCGTCGGTGTCTTGAAATTCATCGACCAGCAACGCCTCAAACTGATCCTGATAGTGCCGCCGAATACCGTCGTGGTCCCGCAGCAGATTCCGGGTGCCAAGCAGCAGATCGTCGAAATCGACCGCGTTCAAAGCGTGTTTCTTAGATCGGAATCGGTCAATGTAGAAGCGGGCGAAATTAGCTAAACGGCTGGATGTTCGAACGCCGGCAATTTGACCGATTCTTGGAAGGAGTGCTCGCGAATCGTCTCGTTTGCGCAGCGGATGTCTCGCTTTCCGCGACTCCAATTCGTCGAACAGTTCACCGATCGCCTCAAAGCTTCCGCCGTAGCGGCGGATTTCATCGCCGATTAGGTTTTCAAGGTCTGTCGCGGCGTTCTGTTGGTCCTGAATGCGAGCCACCAGCCAGTCCGCATTATGGCCAACACTGTTCAGCCAATAACCCGCGGCGACGAGTGTCGCAACGAGGCCATCTAAACCGAAATCACGAAATAGATTCTCGGCGTCTTCGCTGGCGGATCGAATTTCGTGGCGGATGGTCTCACGCGCAGCTTCCCGCGCCAGATCGAGGCTCTGTTGTTCGTCCAGGATCGAAAAAGACGGATCGATTCCTAATTCCATTCCATGCTGGCGCAGAAGAATTCCGCAAAAGCCATGAATGGTTGAAATAGGCGCGGCGGCCAACTTGGAAATCGCCGAGGTCCACCTACCTTGCGTGGCGGCCAAGGCGGCGCGGATCCTGTCCCGCATTTCCGCCGCGGCACGCTCCGTAAATGTGACCGCGACAATACGGCCGGGGTCCACGCCGCGTTCCAGAAGTTCGAGATACACCTCAACCAGCTTGCGGGTTTTCCCAGTCCCTGCGCTTGCCCACACCACAGTGTTCCGGTCGAACGACATATTTACGTACCGTAGAGTCTGCACAATCGCCGGTATTCACAATCGACGCAGTCCTGCCTTTCGGCTGGATCCGGGTGCAGTTTGCCCTCACCAACTTTTCGGACCAGAGCTTCGACTCTCATCCGCACATCATCAAAAACCGTTTCGTCAATGGAGTAGGAGACGATAGGATTTTCCGGAGACCGCAGCAACAGATAGCGTCCATCCATTCGTACGCTCTTATCAGCGCCAAGCGCGTGCATCGCAAGATAAGCGTAAATAGGAATTTGAAACGATTCCTTCAGCAGCCTTGCCGTTGAACCGGAAACGGCAGAGTATTTGAAGTCATCTATCCGGATGGCATCAATCCGGCCGCCGCTACGATGTGTTGAAACGTGATCCGGTTTGCCGCAAAGCAACACCTCTCCCAGATGTGCAGGCGGCAAAGCGGCGTCAAGGTACGCTGATTGCGTTTCGAATCCGTCCAGCGCATCACGGACAGCAAAATTTACATATTCATCCACTACGGCCATGATTTGTTTCCGCCGGATTTTCCATAGAGATGGATCGAAGACCGAATGCGGCCCTTGGCCGTTGACGTCTGCTGCGGCTAGTTTGCGCGCGACAATTTCGTCCATCCGCGATCGAGCAAGCTCGGGGGAAGCCGGCACCGGCTCGGAATGAAAATCACGAAGAATGCCGTGCAAGAGAATTCCGATTTCCAGAGCCGGCACTTCGAAATCCGGTAACTCGGCCGCGCGAAGCTTCATTCCGTGACGCGCGAGAAACACGAAAGAACATGCTTTTAGCGAATTCAATTCGCTCGGATGCCATACGCGACCGACTTCGAAAACACCCCTGCCGATATCTGCTCGAGCCGGGCCTTTCGCTTCGATCTTCGCCCGCTGGATGATGTTATCTCCCAACAACTTTTGTGCACGTTCCTCCGTAATACTTCCACACCGCCACTGATCGGCAACAGCGCTGAGCCATTCTCCCTCTCCCATTGGAGAGGGAGGTGAGGGCCTACGTATCGGCGAGTCTGCATAATGTCGCCCAATTTCCGCCACGTATATCGACGGTGAAATCGTATCGCCTTCCAACGTGCTGCCCGGATACGTCAACGTGACACGGCGCGCCGCCGAATCCAGAATCATGAACAGATATAACGGCTCTTTCCGGTTCCGATCTCGGGAGGTCATGAGCCGGCGAGGGCGGATACGATCGTTGATCTCTTCGATTGTTTCGTCCGGGAGTAGAGGATTCGAAGCCGAACGCGACGGAAATTCGCTATCGGCAAAACCAGGAGCGAAAATCCACGAATATTCGCGGTAGCCCAGAGAGATCGGACTGATGACGCGCACGCGCGGAACACCGGGAGGCGCAGGCGCTGAAATCATGCGATCGACTGTCCGCATACCTGCAATTTCGGAAGCGAGTTTGCGAAATTCCGCGAATGGTACCGGGCCGTCACATACTGCTCCTACAGCTTCTAGCTCCTCAGCTAGCACGCGCCACGCTTGACGGTCGCGCTGGGTGAGCAAAGTGCGTGGTTGAAGCCGCGAGAGGAATGCAATAACCGTATTCGTCGAGTATTCGAGATCATCCAAGAATTGCTCGAAACGTTCCAGTTCTGGAGTGAGCGAAGAATTCTTCCGGGCAGCCAAGTGAGAGGCCCGAAGGTGATTCCGATCGATGTAGCCGGCAGCAATAAGGACGCGGTCGACATCGATTTTGGGCGACAGTCGAGGTGTGAAGTACGCGCTCGACATGACGCGTACGAGCGCTTCGCGCGAGCGCTCGCTCGCCACGAGATCGAGCAGGGCGAGCCAGTATTTAATGAAGGGGATTCGAAGCAGAGGAACACCGGTATCAAAACTATGCGGGATTGCGTAGCGCGTGAACACATCCTCGATCATCTCGCCATACGTTTCGATGTGGCGGACCACCACGGCAATTTCGTTTGGACTCTCCCCACGGTTTAAGAGATCGACGATATCGCTGCCCACGCTCCTCACTTCCTCGTAACGTCCTGAGGCTGCGACAATCCTCAAGGAATCGTCGGGCGGCAGCGGCTCATGCGCTTCGAAAACGAACAGCTTCTCCAATACAGGACGGTTTGGACGCGCCGGCCGGCAGAACTCCGGAAATGTTTTTTCAGCGAGCGATTCATCTTGAACGAAGCGCTGCCAAGTCCATTCTGCAAATTGCGTCGGCTTTATGTTCGTTGTTGCATTGAAAAGAATGACGGTACCGCCATCCGGCAGCGCTTCGATAAGGGATCGAATCAGCAGGAATTCCGCTTCGGTCAAGTCGTAGAGGGCATGGAGAACCACACGTCGAAACCTTCGAAGCCAGGGAATATCGGACTCTCTCACGCGTGATGCGGCAAGTGTCCGGCGATCGTGCGGATTGTAGAGCCCGGCCTTGCGCAGATCCCGGTCATAGTGCTCCAACATATCCGCCAGACGCTCTGCACCTGCGCTTCGAAGCTCCGCCGGACGTATGCGCGCGGCCTTCAAATCGTCGATCGCGTCGTAGGCGTAGCGGGCAAGATTAGGGAACAGGCCTGTCACCGAGGACGAATTCCCCTCCTTCGAGAGGAGGGGTGGCGCGACAGCCAAAGGCTGTTGCGCCGGGGTGGTCAGTTCGGCGTAATATTGCGGCCGGTCTGACCACCCCGCCTGCGCCGGCGCTGCGCTCGGCGCATCCACCCCTCCTCTGCGAGGAGGGGAATGCGTCACAGCAGTACAAACGTTTGCCAATACCGCTAAACGTTGTCCCGCTGTCGCCGTCTTCACATCCGGCGTGAGGCGTTCGACCAGTTCATCGAGCGTTACAGCATTCAACGCAAGCACAGCCCCGCACTCGCGTGCAACCGATCTTAGATCGTGCCAGCGGTCTTGAGAGTTTCGGTAAACGTGCAGATCCATGCGTACCTGGATTTTTGGAACAATTCGGGATGGGCCACCAGGATCAGCTTGCTCCGGGCGCGGGTAATCGCGACATTCAAACGGCGGTCGTCGAAGACGAAGCCGGTCCCGCGAGAGCGTACGAAAGACAGAATCATGATATCGCGTTCGCCCCCCTGGAATCGCTCGACCGTGTCGATGGTGACGCGCGAACCCGCCAACATCTGACGAAGCAGGACCACCTGAGCCCGGAACGGGGAAACAACTCCGATGGATTCGGGATCGACGCCGCGATCGCGCGTGAAGGATTCGACGAGATCGACAACCACCCGCGCTTCATCCGGGTTCGATCGTCCATCGCGCTCACTTTTAACTGGAATAAAGACGACCGGAGCGTCATCCGGCGCAGCGCGTTCCCGGACGGCGATACCCGACCGCAACCGTCCTTCATAAAACAAGCGATTCGATAGTTCCATAATGCCCGGATGCATCCGGTACTGCGTTTCAAGCAGGGTTAAGTTTTCGGTGTCGCGCTTCAGCCGCTCGAACATCGATTGCCCAAGTTCGCGAACACGAACGACAGGTGGAAGTTGGCGGTCGTCTCCAATGAGGACGAAGCGGCGCGCACGAAGAATGAGTCCGAGGGTGAGCGGCTCCGTGAGTTGCCCGGCTTCATCAACGATGGCCATTTCGAATGCGCTCGACCGAAGGTAGGGAATCGTCGAGGCGCGGTGCGCGGTGGCGGCGACGATGCCGGCTTGTTGAAGGGCGTCTCGGACGGTACCGACGTTGCCGTACTTTTGCGCCAGATCGTGGGTGAAGAAATCTGCGGGATCGCCGGAAATCTTCTCCACAAGCTCCGGTGAATCCGAAGCCCGGCCCACACGAAGAAAACGCGTTGTCGGATCGTGCTCGAGAAGCGCCCCAAGCATTTTGTCCACGGCCGTGTTTGTGAAAGCGCCAAGCAAGACACGGCCGCCGGCGCGCTGGATGATTTCTGGAATGATGCGCGTTTTGCCGGTTCCAGGCGGACCCCAGATGAGGTGAAACACGTTGCAATTCGCGGCGCGGCGGATGGCCTCCTGTTGGCTGGAGTTGAGCGATGCGAATTCCTCTCCGTCGAGAGGAGGGGTGGCTGCGCCGACAGCCAGCGGGCTGGCTGCGCAGACGGGGTGGTCCGCTCGGCGAAACGCTCCGTCCGAACTGGCCACCCCGGCGCTCCAGCCTTCGGCTGTCGCGCCACCCCTCCTCTCGAAGGAGGGGAATTCCAGCACCGCCTTTTTCTTCTCATCCATCGGCCCGACAAGAAAGTCGTACAGAGCCGTGTGGCTCGCTTCGGCCGTAACGTCGCTTGGCAACCTATCGATGATCCAGCATTGGTCTTCGAATACGGTTGGCAGCAAATTCTTCAGCGGAATCGAAAGTCGAATTTGCTTCGTCCCGATTTCCCGAACCAGGCCGTGGTAGGTCGCCGAACTTGAAATGCGCCCCGCATGAATGAGAACGCTATCGCCACATTCCAGGTCCGACGTGTTCTCTTCGAACTCGAACGTGAACGGCTCTACAGCCGCAACGATCCTCGCGCCGCAAATCGTGCGGAAATTCTTTACGCGGAATTCCAGGCGGCTGTCGTCGAGTAAATCCGCGACGTTCTGGTCCGCACACCATCTCTCGCGTTCAACGAGGCGTGTAAACCGGCGGAAATACTCCAGCTCTGCGGAGTCCCGCTCGTTTTCGCGCGATGCCGGCCGGTCGCCGAAAACATCCGAACTATCCTTGCAGCGATCCCTGGTCCACGAGGCACAATTTCCGCAAATCTCCTCGTTGAACCCCTCATATCTCGGGGCAATATGCGCACGATTGCGCCCCAGCGCATACTGCATTGCGATAAGTCTGTTTCTTGTGTCGAGGACTTGATAGAAATCCGTCGCAACGCGGAGCGGCGCGAAAGAGCCGTCGATTGACGACAACAGGCGCGTCGTGATTTCCACGTCCTGCTGGTCGTTCCGCTGCCATCGGCGGATCAAATCCGAGAGGAGCAAGCGATAAATGAACAGCTGTGCATGATCCTCGGACCGTAACCGCGTGCCGGTTTTGAGTTCCAGAATGTCCAGCCGGTTTCCTTCACGAAAGATCGCATCAATTCGGCCTTGAATTCCGATCGTGGCCGAATATCGTTTCAACTCCAGTTGTGTATGTTCGAGCAGATGCGGATGGCAATCGATAAAACCCTTCAATGCCTCTAAGTGGCGGAACACATCGGCCCGAAATGCGGTTTCATCAAAAAACTGATCCGTGACTGAAGCCAGCGGCAGGAGAAATGAGGGAAGCACTTCGCGATATGCGGTTTCGAAATCATCGGAAGTCGTTATGCCGCCTTCCAGCATGCGATCGAAGAGCGCGTGTACAAGTTGCCCTTTGAGAGTTTGAACGGTGACGTCCCCTTTGCCTCGCCGGATCTGATCGAGCTGCGGCTTGGTACAGTGAAGACTTCTCGCCACAGCCGTCGCATTAACTTGCCGCAGAGGTTCAAGGACGATGAAGGACTCCGGTAGCGCCTCGAAGGCGTCACTACCGGCGGGAGCCAGGTTGTATGCCGCAATCGTGGAGTGGATCCAAAGAAACGGGACAAGAAAACAGGCGGCGCGATTACGATCCGAACGAATGAAAATTTGGATTTCCCGATCGCGCAAAGGACCGGAAGTCACGAGCGCTTCGATCGATGATTGCCAAATGTCGTTTTCTCCCTTGCTCGGATATCGCAGATCCAGAACTTTGGCTTCTGGCAAAACGACACGGTCCGCGGTTACCTCTTTCTTACGTTCGATGATCGGCGGATTACGTTCGCTGAGCGCGCCGAGACTCGCGAGCACTTCATCGACTGCATCGTATTCGCTCTTCAACGCGCGCAGGGTGACTTGAGCTAGGTAACGGGGAACGAAATAAGGCGGACCGACGAGCGCGAGGGGATCATCCAGAAATGCGGCCCGTTCTAATTGTCCGCCCGACAGTCCTTCGAGAAGATAATCGCCTGCCTCTGCCACGCTCGCGGGAGCACGCTCCAACAATGTTTCAACAAGCGCGTTAACGGAGACCATGGCGGACTCACTTTACCATCGAAGCGGCCAACTGCGGTCCGTCCGTAATGTGTCATCGCCTGCCCTTATAATTGGTAAAAAACTCGCCCCAAACCGGCGCGTGGTTGTAGTATGTCCTCAATCGAAGACGAAACGATGACGTTTGGGAGGATCAACAATGCGCTTCATCATAATCCGTGCTGCCGCCTTGGTTTTGTTATTCGCGGCAACTGCGTCCGCGCAGGAATGGATCGAGTATTCCAACCGGTTGGATTTCTTTACAATCAATTTCCCGAGCGAACCCAAGGCAAAAGACATTACATACGTCACCGAATACGCGATTACCCTACCGGCCCACGTGTATACCTCTGAAAACGGCCGCTCTCGCTATTCGGTTACCGTGGTCGATTACACGAATGAAGAAAAATTAGAAGATGAGCGAGTGAAGGCGTGCCGCGCGGCGGGCGGGGAAGGGGATCTCTGCAACAACCACGCCAAGGGTGATATGCGGGGAGCCATCATCCATGCGACGTTTCAGCTTATCAAAAAGAGCGCGAAGGTGACGCACCTCGCGCTCTCGAACGCCGATCGGGTCGAAGGCCACGAGATCTATCTAACCAATTCGGACGGAACGCGTACCTGTGCGGGGATTTACATGCATGAAGGGCGCCTGTACGTAATCGAGG
>QHWY01000484.1:0-842 GCA_003223875.1 Acidobacteriota bacterium
CCTCCGGATAGTGATAGAGATCGCCCGTCAACAGAACGTTCCCGGTTTTGCCAAGCTTCAGAAAAAGGGACTGGTGCCCGGGCGTGTGACCCGGCGTGGACTTGATGACTACGGTGCCATCGCCAAACACGTCATGATCCTCGCCGTTCAGCATAATCGTTTTGCTGTTGGCGAGGCCCTCGAAGAATTTCGGGTCCGGCACGGCGCCTACTGCCGGTCGTACGGCCGGCCGCGGGGCGAGGATCCGGTCCCGGTCGCCCTTCTGCACAATCCAAGTTGAACCGGCGAACAGGCTGGCGTTGGCGACATGATCGGCATGGTAGTGGGAGAGCGCCAGATAAGTGATGTTGGCCGGGATGTAGCCGATCGCGGCGAGTTGCGGGAGCAGAGGGCGATCGACGGTGAAGGTATTCAGCTTCTGGGGCGAGACGCCATCCTTGAAGGCGCTGTCGGAAATTTCGCCGGTATCCCAGATCATGGTCCCGCGCGGGTGGACGATCAGGAAGCAGGGCGTGATCATATTCACGGTGGCCATTTCGCTCGACTTCAAGCCGTAGGCATCGGCGTTGGCGGGAGTGATTTTCCCGCAATCGAGAACATAGAGACGCAGCGATTGCGGGGGCTGCGCCCTCTGAGGCTGTTGAGCGTTGGCCGGCATGAAACCGAAGGCCATGGACACAGCTGCCACCAGCATGACGAAAACAATACGAATCGACATGGCATCCTCCCGAACAACCCGTTTCTTCTGACGTAACCCGGCTGCTGCCCAGCGTCTTATTTTACCTACACTCCAGTGGTTCCTGGTCAATGCCGAAGACAACGTACGAACCTGTCCCATCACG
>QHWY01000484.1:1134-2934 GCA_003223875.1 Acidobacteriota bacterium
TCGGAAACTTTACGATTTGGATTAAGCCGCCTCGACTCATACTATTCACTTCCAGTATTCGCTTCGGGTTGATCTCCAGTTTGGTTGTATATGAGACTTCCCTTGTCCTGCCGACTGCGCCGATCGCGTACGGCCCTGCAAATCCGCCCAGGTTGGCGACCGAGTTGATAAGGACCGAAGCCGCTGAAAATCCGGCTAAGAACTCACGAGGAAGATAAGCAAGCTCACTGTCGAGGGAGCGGTTTTCGAGGGAGCTGGCGGCGAAACATTTTACGCCCCCTTTCGTCAATGGCCGCGCCCGCCTTTGACGACTGCTGACGGAACTGGGCTGGCCTATTTCCGCAGGAAATAGCCCGGCCGTACGCAAGTCCACCGTAAGCTCATGAGTCAGCTTTCGAACAATACGCATCCCGGCGAAACGTCGCGATATTGGTACGGGATCATAAGACCATTGCTCCTTCCGATCTGGCTGCTTCCCACTCGCGTTGGTCCCTCTGCCCAACGATGTGTAAGTGATACTCTTCTAGATCCACCAAAACTCCGATCAGAAAATCCACAGCTCATCGCGACCCTCGTGCTTTAAGTGCACGATCATCGCGGATTTGCGAAAACCTTTCAGGATGCGAATGGTCAACACGCGAGCCGACCGCCAAATCGGCATTTCGCGAGATCTTGAAACTCGGGGGCAAAAACTCTTCTACGAGATTCGCGCAAGCGATATTTCGACTGCGTCTGAAATGAGACTGAAAACTCCGAACCAAAGAAAAAAGGCCACTTGAAAAGTGGCCTTTGAGTACGCCCGGTGTGATTCGAACACACGACCTTTGGTTCCGGAGACCAACGCTCTATCCGGACTGAGCTACGGGCGCGTAATTTGGATTCTAGCAGTGACGGAGGGGTGAGGGGAGCGGAAAACGTCGACTTTGCTTTTGAAGCGGCATCAAGTTTCCGAGTGGCGTCGCTGGGGTCTGATTTAGATGGGCATCGAAATCTTTCTCGATCTGACGTTCGGTTATTCCTACGCGCGATGAGTTTCGAGAGGTGCCGTCCGAGGACAGACGCGAGTTCGCGGCGCAGGTCGTCCGGGATCTTGTCGGGCTCCTCCAAAGGTGACTCTTACCAGGATGTCGCACCAGCGTCCGGACTGGGCGAGTGGCATGTCGTTGCCACAAAATGGATCGAACTTAAACACGCGGATCATGGCCGGGCCTGAAATCGTAAATTCTCAGAAATTTTTTGGGCGTTTGGGTCGAGTTTTTACGTCTTTTTTAAATAGGTGGAAATTCGAGGTGTATTTTTCCACGGCCCTCCGGCACCTTTTAGGAGGGAAACCGCGAAACTGAACGCATCAGGGAGATGCATGCTCTTCCAGGCAAAGGATTGGTCTCTCATTCCAACGCTTAGACAATTGCGCGAGCGATCATCGTCATCGGAGACAATGGCGGCAATCCCTGTTTTCTCACGGTGGTGATATGTCATGAGATCGACCCCTGAATCCGACGCCATTCCGAAAGCACGATTGCTTGCAGTTGATGACCAGGAAGCGAACCTGTTTGCGCTTCAAGAAATTCTGGCTGATTTAAATGTGGACGTGATCGGCGCCAGCTCAGGCCAGGAAGCCCTCAAGCATATTCTCAATTCGGAATTCGCGCTTATTGTAATGGATATCAATATGCCGGAAATGGATGGATTCGAAACGGCGACTCTCATCCGCAAACGGCAAAAGGCGCGACACATTCCGATCATATTTCTAACGGCGGACGCCTCAACCGATGCACATGTCTTCAAGGCGTACTCCCT
>QHWY01000484.1:2941-3813 GCA_003223875.1 Acidobacteriota bacterium
GCAGTCGATTTTCTCTACAAGCCGATTGTGCCTGAGATCCTGAGGTCGAAAATCAGGACGTTCGTTGATCTGTACGAAAAATCCGAGGAGATTAAGAGCCAGAAAGAGCGCCTTCGACTCGAACTGGAAAATCAAGTTCGGAATCGAATGGCTGAACTCCAGGTTATCAACCAAACGCTGAATTCGATCATTGGCGCCTCTCCTCATGCGATAGTTGCCGTCGATCGCGAACGCAACGTATTTCTCTGGAATCCCGCCGCCACCCGCATCTTCGGCTGGAGCGCAGACGAAGTCATGGGGGGCAAGGTTCCCTTTGTATCCAATGATAAACGACAGGAATCGGCCCTGTTCAACCAGCGGGCCTTGCAGGGAGAAAGCTTCACCAACCACGAACTGCAACGCGTGAGGCGAGACGGTGCAGTGCTGGACCTGCTTGTTTCGGCCGCGACGATGTACGACGACAAAGGAGCGGTTACTGGTTTTGTCACTGTCGTGACCGACATCACGGAGCAGAAAAAACTGGAAATGCAGCTCCTGCGTGCACAACGTCTGGAAAGCCTGGGGACACTCGCAAGCGGCATCGCTCACGATCTGAACAACGTACTGGCGCCGATCAGCATGGCTTTGCAGTTGTTTCGGCTCAAGCTTTCCGATCACGGAAGCCAAAAGACTCTGGATGCGCTGGAAACGTGTGTCGACCGTGGTGCCGCCCTCATCCGTCAGGTATTAACGTTTGCGCGAGGTGTGCAGGGTGAACGCGTGCATGTCCAAACCAGACATCTCCTGCAGGAAACAGAGAAGGTTCTGATCCAGACGTTACCGAAATCAATTGCGGTTGTTCTGGATGTGTCGCGAGACTTGTGGATGCTGTC
>QHWY01000483.1 GCA_003223875.1 Acidobacteriota bacterium
AAATCTCCCCGTCCGTGGATCCATGATCCCACTTCTCATCTGTGAGATCGGGAGCCCTCGGTTCTCCAGCCGCAGCAAGCTTTTTGGATTTTTCGCCATCGCCGCGGCCTGTCGCGCCGTGGCAATCGGCGCACAAGCGGTCATAAAGCCTCTTCCCAGTCGCGAGAGATTCCGGAGTCGCGGCGACCGGGTTCTTGATGGTCTTTGGATTCGCGGACGCACTTGAATGTCCGAGTGAACAGGCTGCGAGCAAGCCCGTCATTGCGAAAAACAGAAGAATTTCAGAAAAACCCCAGCGCATGCGCTGGAATAATAGCACGCGAACTACGGTTCGCCTCTCAATGCTGGAGTCGTCGCCGGCGGCTTTCGATGCGCGGTGCCCTGCTCGTAGGCATAACCAATCTTGAATAGCGTGGGTTCCGAGAATGCTCTCCCCATGAATTCGATACCCACTGGTAATCCGTCGGCGGTCAAGCCTGCCGGCACGCTGATCGCCGGAAAGCCGAGGATGGGCGCCAGACGGCGGTTGTTGCCGGGGTCGGCCAGATCCACAAACGACGGGTTGGTTAGAGCGTCCGCGCGAATGACGGCCGGCGGGTGATCGTAGGTCGCATACACTAGCGCGTCCAAACGATTGTCCGCCATCAATTGCAGTACGATTTGGCGAGTTTCTTCTCTCACTAAGAGAACCTTGAGGTATCCAGGGTCTTCGGTCGTCCTCCCGACGTTGGTCATCAGGCGGCTCGATCGCGACGGTACGACCTTTCCGGTCACCAGGATTTCGCGCAAAGTTTTCACGGGAGCATTGGGATGTTTCGCGAGGTAAGCATCGATGGCGGGCTCGGTTTCGTATAGATTGTCGTCGAATCCTCTCTTCACGCGATCCTTCAGATCCGGGATGGTCACGGGGTCAACGACTTCGGCTCCAAGTCTCTTGAGATCGGCAATCGCCTTATCCATGATGGCCTTGACCTTTTTGTAATCGTCGGAATTGGTGTCGGCCTTCGGATCGATAGGTTCGCGGATGACCCCAAGCCGCGCCCTTCTCAAACCGTCCTTGTTGAGAAAAGCCGTATAAGTAGGAGGAACTTGTGTGGCGGCATAGGCTGTCACCGGATCATTCGGGTCGTAGCCGGCGATCACGTCGAGCAGAAGGGCGGCATCCTTGACCGTGCGCGCAATCGGGCCCAAGGTGTCCTGGCTAGGCGTTGCCGGCATCATCCCGGACCGGCTCACCAACGGCACGGTCGGGCGCAAGCCTACCAAGCTGTTGAACGCAGCAGGGCCGCGCACAGACCCGCCCGTGTCCTCTCCGATGCCGACGGTGGCAAAGTTGGCCGCGACGCCCGCCCCGGTCCCGCTGGAGGAGCCGGACGGACTACGCCCAGGATCATAGGGGTTTCGAGCGATACCGAAGGCGGAACCAAGGTATCCGGCGGCGAATTCGCCCATCGTGGTCTTGCCGATAATGATGGCTCCCGCATTCTTCATCTTCGTTGCGATGGTGGCATTCCGCCGCGGAACGAAATCCTTGAAGATCACAGAACCGTAAGTCGTCGGCATGTCGCTCGTTTCGACCTGATCCTTGAGAAGAACAGGAATGCAATGCAGCGAACCCACACGCCCTGACGACGCATAGGCCGCATCCAATCGCTCGGCCTCCTGGATCGCGCGCGGGTTGAGCGTTTGAACGGCGTTCAAGCGCGGCCCTTCCTTGTCGTAGGCCTCGATCCGCTTGATATAGAGGTTTACGAGTTCCCGGCACGTGATCCGTTTAGATTGGAACGCGGCGCCGTCGCGGACGCGCGTGGCGCCTGAGCCGCCGCGCGGGTGCCAAAGAGCAGAACTACGACAGTTGCTATCAATATTGAGTCGCGCATTGGAATCAATACAACCTTTCTTTTCTTTTTCGATGGGCTGATTAGCTTCGATTTTAAGAGTGGATGACCGCTGAAGCAAATCGATAGTGCGCGGACGGCCGGCGTTTGACTGTTCGAGGAGCGCTCCATACACCGCTGGCGCAGGTTGATAGAGTGAAGCTTGACCCGACGGTCATACAGATCTATCCTTGAATTTATACAGATCCAGGAGCATTAAGGATGAATCGAAGACCACGAGAGGCTTCCTTTAGGGGAAAACGGACAGGTAGCCGCAAAACTCGAAATGTGATCGAGCCGAAATGGACAAGAAAGAACATTGTGATCGATCAGCGCAAGCTGGACCTCGCCAAAACACTTTTGCACGCGCCGACGGAGACGGCAACGGTGGATCAGGCGTTGGATCTGATTGCATTTCAGAAGGAGGTCTTATCCGGAATCGATCGAATGGTCGAATTAGGAGGGGTCGACGCATTTGAGGACCGCTGATTGTGCCGAAATATGTCCTCGATACGAATGTCTACATCGATGCCTTCCGAAGTCCCGAGAAAGCGGAGGAACTCAAAAAGTTCCTCACTAAGCATCTTCCGTTAACGTACCTTAGCGCCTTGGTCACGATGGAGCTTCGAACCGGAGCGCGGACAAAAGAGCAGGCAGAAACGCTTGAAGACGAGGTATTCGGCCCCTTCGAAAAACGTCGCCGCATATTTGTTCCTTCTGCCAAGGCTTTCAAAGAAGCGGGCCGCGTTTTGGCCGCCCTCGCCAGAGAACATCTCTTCGACTTGCGCGCACCGAACAATTCACTGATCCGCGACAGTCTGTTGGCCGCATCGTGCCGGGAACAAGGTTTGATGCTCGTCACGAACGACAGGGACTACCAAGCAATCAAGCGCCACTTGAAAGCATTCCGCTTCCTACGGCCCTGGCCATAGCTCCGCGCGCGGCGCACTAAGGTTCATCGCACCGTAGTTCGCGCTGAAATCCCATGTGCTATAGTCGCCTGGATGTCTTCAGAACGAAAGACGCATCTCAGCCCCGAAGAATACCTTGCTCTGGACCGACAGTCGGAAGTGAGGAGCG
>QHWY01000171.1 GCA_003223875.1 Acidobacteriota bacterium
GTGAATACGTTCGGGCTGCGAATATCCTCGCCGAAACACTCTCACGCGGTCCCTCCGCCGACGCATACCTCTATCTGGGGATTACGTATACGGCACTGAAGGAGTATCAGAAAGCCGAAGATACTCTCAAAGAAGGCAGCGAGCGGTACCCGCAAGATTTGCGCTTTCATAATCAGCTTGCGGACTTCTATCTCATCAACAACGATCGCGAAGCTGCGAAATCCGAATTAAGACGCTCGCTTTTTATCGATCCAAACAACAATTACGCCTCGGATTTGCTGGCCACGATCAATATGTCCGAAGGCGCCGTCCAGGCTGCGCTCCAATCGTGGAACAAGAGCGGGCGGCCGGTCATCAACGACATTTTGCACAATTATTATTTGACGTTTGGGCTGTGGGTTGTGCGCGACGCAGTGGCATTTCATCCCTCAGGAGTCTTGCGTTATGCGGAATGGAAGACCACGGAATCGCGTCTTCTCGAAACGGAGAACTTCATAAACGTGGGCCTTGAAGTCGCACCTACACGAGTCCCCGATCAGTACAACGCGATTGTCCGTACCACCACGAGGGCCAATTCATGGACCGATTTTCTCTTCGGCGTTATTAAGGGCGCGCCGGTCCAAACCTCGTACGTCGACGTCTGGAACATCGCGAACAGCGGGATCAATTTCAACGGAAACTACCGCTGGGACACCAACCGCCGCCGGCTCGAAGGCCGTCTCAAAGTACCGATCCCGTGGCCGGGATTGCTTCATCTGGAGTTGGGTAATAGCTGGCGAGCTGAGCGGTGGGATGTGTCATCGAAGGTGCGTCCGGAGTTGAGGCGCAATAGCCTGCTCGACTACAAAGCAAACGCGTTGCGTGTTCACATCAAACATATACCGCACTATCGCGTCGAACTTGGAGCCGGGTTTGAATATCGGAACCGCGCTGCGAAAGGCAATTTGCCTCAATTGTTTACCGACAGCCGCAATACCGGCCGGTTCAACGCGGAGGTGAACCTTCAGCTGATCGACCGGCAATACCAAAACCGGCTGCATCTGGAAGGCTTCGCCGCAAGGCGCGGGTTAATCGGCGATAGCAATTTCAGCGGCGGTATAGCGGAATTGAACAATCGAATCACCCTATCGCAAGACATGCGAACTAATCTGGATTGGACAATCAAAACAGGAACATCTCGTGGCAGCCTTCCCATCGAAGACTACTTCCTGCTGGGCCTCGATACGACTCAGATAAACGTATTGCGCGGCCACACCGCAGCAGAGCACGGACATTACGGCAACGGCCCGATTGGTTCCGATTTTGCGCTGGTGAATACGGATCTCGAGCGCCATCTCGCGACGATCCCGTTATTCAACATTCTGAACCTTCCATTTGTCACCGTGAAATGGAATCTGTTCTTGGATGGCGCCAAAACGTGGGATCGCAACCGTGTTTTCCAACCGAGCCGGTTGCTGTTGGACACCGGCGGCGGCCTCCGATTCCAAACGCCGACCCATTCGTTCAATCTGGTGTATGGGCGGTCATTGCGGGAAGGCAAGAATGTGCTATACGGTTACGTCGAACGACGCCTGTGGTGATTGCATTCCCCTCCTCGCAGAGGAGGGGAGGCTGCGCCGAGCGAAACGCAGGCGCAGACGGGGTGGTCAGACCGGCCGAAACATTTCGCCGAACTGACCACCCCGGCGCGTCAGCCTGGGGCTGTCGCGCCACTCCTCTGCGAGGAGGGGAATGCCTCAATTCACCGGAAACGGTCCCAGGATGGCTCAGTACCGGCGACGAGCAAGACTACACGAGAATAGCTCCGGATGCCTTGTTCGACACTGTTGGCCTTGAGAAACCAGTCCAGAACGATGCTTTGCAGGTTGTTGACCCACTCGATCCGTTCTCGACCAATACGGCTGAAAATCCGTTGTAGATCCTCGCGCGGACCGGAATCCAAGAGCCGGTCCCGATCCCGATTGCGGAGATAAAGCCACAAACTCAACCATCCGCTGTATTGGACGGCTGGATTGTTCGACATCAGTGTCGCAAACGCAGCGATGACGTTCGCATCTCCTTCGTCTGGGTATCCCCGGACGTGAGCCAGTTCGTGAGCGATGACAAAGGGACGTTCAGTATCGAGCAGCGTATCACTAACGACAGGCTCATGACCGACCGGGTTGAACATACCCTCGATGCCCGCCACATGAAACCAGGCGTTGGCGATCCATGAAACCTTCACACGATGGGCGGCATCCCAATCCTGCCCATCGATAATCCAAATGACACGCCTCACTCGCTTGCCCGCTTCCTCCATGGTTCCGGCGTCATCATAGGGTAGCCCCTCTTTTTCCTTGTACAGCCGGTTGAGTTCCCCGGCCGCCCGCGTTGCGAACGCATCAATCGCGCCGGAGTTTGAATTCGAAGCGTCGATCTGAAGTTTCGAAGACAACGGTTCACGGTGGTAGTTAAGCGCCCACGACCAAAACAAAATCAGATAAAAAGCCGCGCCCAGATCCAGGAGCAATTTCCACCTTCGCCGGCGGATGAGCCATGCCACGGAGACAACGACAACCGGAACCGCCATGTCGAGCCACGAGAATGAAACAGCGTCGGCGATAAGCTCAGCAAAGCAGGAAATCAGAGGGAAGAGGCGACGCGCGTACCACTGCTCAACGAACAGCGAGGGATAAAGGCCTGCCCAGGAAGCGGTGAATGTCGCCACCGCTAACGCAGGCACCACCCATTTCAAAGGGCTTCCGGCACCTGCAGCCGAGTTGCGGGATCCTCCTACTTTGCCCTTGACCATTACAATGCCCCTTTGTTACGATTCGACGCTTAGTGGAATGGGTTTATTGCCAACAAGTCCTTCTTATTCAAACAAATAGCGGACGCGGAAAAGGACTTTGGCCCTCTCGAGAACTCTAGGAGGAGTACGCGCGAATGGCCAAGAGCTTTTATACCTTTATTGTTGTGCCGCACGCTAGTCCGCGGCTTCGGAAGCTGAAGCTGACGGCGCGCGTCCTTCATGTCTTGGCCGCTGTTGGATTGCTCTGCCTTTTCGTAGCCGTCGGTTTGGGGTTCAGTTACATCAAGATGGCCTTCAAGGCGGCCGACTACGAAAAACTTCAGGCGGAAAATGCCGATCTTAAGATCCAAAAGAAAAACCTCGAAGTGGCGACGGTCAAGCTCGGCGAGAAAATAAACAACATCGAGAGTCTTTTTCAACAGATCCAAAATCTTGTCGAGGCCGACAGTTTGAAGCGTGGCAAGGTCAATATACCGGGAGTCGGCGGTTCGAAAATCGATTACCCCACCGCCGAGTTACTCGGCTCCGCGAACCTGAAGAACGGTATCGATTTGCTTCGGGATCGAACGGCGGAGATGGAAAATCAACTAATGCTCTTGCAGCAAGTCGCAGAGAAGAAGGCCACAATTCGCCGAACCACGCCGACGATATGGCCGGTGAAGGGAAATCTCACGAGTCATTACGGCAATCGGGCTGATCCATTCAACGGAGAAGGAGAGATTCACTTGGGTGTGGATATCGCTGCCTTGTTCGGAACCCAAGTCCGTGCCCCAGCCGACGGCAAAATCATCTATGCCCAGAGGAAAGCGGCGTACGGCAACCTCATCATCGTCGATCACGGTAACGGTTTAACGACCCGGCATGGCCACCTGTCCCGTTTCGCCGTGAGTGTCGGGCAACGAGTCCGGAAGAATGAGGTCATCGGTTACGTTGGAACTTCCGGCCGCAGCACCGCCCCACATCTGCACTACGAAGTCCGGGTGAATGATCGCGCAGTGAATCCGCGAGATTACCTGCCCCGCGGATAAGTTGCGCAACCCGCTCCCAACTTAGGAGGGGACCCGCCAGAGTCAGCCGCACTCCGCCGCTACAGCCATTGCCTTCATTTCCCCTCTTCCGTTAAACTCATATATGCTCGATACGTTAGTTAAGAGGTTTGTAGGTTCTAGAAACGATCGTGAAATAAAGAAGATCCAACCTTTGGTCGCTCAGATCAACGATTTAGAACCTCGAGTTTCAAGCCTCACCGACGAACAACTCCACGCCAAGACCGCCGAATTCAAGCAACGATTCGAAAACGGAGAATCCCTGGAAGATTTGCTGCCGGATGCTTTCGCGGTCGTCCGCGAAATAGGTAAGCGCGTTCTCAACATGCGTCATTTCGACGTGCAGCTCATCGGCGGAGTTGTCCTGCATCAAGGCCGTATCTCGGAAATGAAGACCGGTGAAGGCAAGACGCTGGTTGCTACTCTTCCCGCATATTTGAATGCCCTCGAAGGCAAAGGCGTCCACATCGTAACCGTCAACGATTACCTGGCGCGGCGCGACGCCGAGTGGATGGGCCGGCTGTATAAGTTTTTGGGCCTGAGCGTTGGTGTTATCCGGCACGGCCTGGACGATGACGAACGGCGGGAATCCTATGGCTCCGACATCACGTATGGGACCAATAACGAATTCGGTTTCGACTATCTGCGCGACAACATGAAGTTCGATCTCGCGCACTGCGTGCAGCGAGGCCACCATTATGGAATCGTTGACGAAGTCGACTCGATTCTGATCGACGAAGCCAGGACGCCGCTGATCATTTCCGGTCCCAGCGAAGAATCGACGGACAAGTACTACCGCATCGACAAGATCATTCCGAAGCTACGGCGCGATATCGACTATCAGGTCGATGAAAAACACCGCACCGTCACGCTGACCGAAGAAGGATTCGGACGCTGTGAAAATCTGCTCGGAGTGGATGATCTTTCCGATATGGACAATATGGAAATCCTCCACCACATCAATCAAGGTTTGCGCGCGCATACGCTTTACAAGCGTGATGTCGAATACGTGGTCAAGGAAGGCGAAGTCATCATCGTTGACGAATTCACCGGACGATTGATGCCTGGGCGCCGATGGAGTGACGGCCTGCACCAGGCTGTGGAGGCCAAAGAAGGTCTCCGCATCCAACAAGAGAACCAGACTCTCGCAACGATCACGTTTCAGAACTATTTCCGCATGTACAAGAAGCTGTCCGGCATGACCGGTACTGCGGAGACTGAAGCGGAAGAGTTTCTGAAGATCTATAAGCTCGACGTTGCCGTGATTCCGACGAACCAGCAGATGCGGCGGATTGAATATCCGGACGTCATCTATCGAACCGAGCGTGAAAAGTTCGAAGCGGTCGTCAAGGAAGTCCAACAGTGCCATGAAAAAGGGCAGCCGGCATTGGTCGGCACGATCTCGATCGATCGTTCCGAAAAGCTCAGCTCGATGTTGAAGCGGGCGGGCGTGAAACACGTCGTCTTGAACGCGAAGTATCACGAGAAAGAAGCCGAAATCGTCGCGCAGGCAGGACGTAAAAGCCAGGTGACTATCGCAACCAACATGGCTGGCCGTGGTACGGACATTCTGCTGGGCGGAAACGCGGACTTCATGGCGCGCGATGTTCTGCGCAAACGAGAGATTGATCCATTGACCGCCACTCCCCAACAATGGAATGAGGCTCTCGCACAGGTGAAGCCGCAGATCGACAAGGAACACGAAGAAGTTGTTCAGTTGGGCGGGCTTCATATTATCGGTACGGAACGGCACGAAGCGCGGCGCATCGACAATCAATTGCGTGGACGGTCGGGCCGGCAAGGCGATCCTGGCTCGTCGCGTTTTTACGTCTCCCTCGAAGATGATCTGATGCGGATTTTCGCTGCCGACCGGATCTCCGGAATCATGCAGCGCTTGGGAATGGAGGAAGGCGTCCCCATCGAATCACGCTTTGTCTCTAAACAAATCGAGAACGCCCAGAAGCGTGTTGAAGGTCAGAACTTCTCCTACCGCAAACACGTCCTCGAATACGACGACGTCATGAATAAGCAGCGCGAAGCGGTATACGGCCTGCGCAAGCAACTGCTGGAGGGTGAAGACCAGAAAGAATACCTGATAGGTATTGCCGACGACATCATCATCGATCTGGTCGCGCGTCACGCCAGCGAAAAAACCCATCCGGACGAATGGGATCTCAACGGCCTCCAAACCGCGATTCTGCAACAATTCGGCTTCGACTTCCGCGCCGAAGGTATCGATCCCAGCCGCATGGGCTCGAAAGAAATTGAAGAAGCCCTCATTGCAAAAGCCCATGAGAAATACGATCAGAAGGAAACGCTCATTGGGTCGCCGCAGATGCGGTACCACGAGCGCATGCTTATGTTGCAGATCGTGGACTCGCATTGGAAAGACCATCTTCTCGCGATGGACCACCTCAAAGAAGGCATCGGACTGCGAGGATATGGTCAACGCGATCCATTGGTCGAATACAAGAAGGAATCCTACGTACTCTTCGAAGATCTGATGGCACGGATCGAAGACGACACTCTCCGTTTTCTGTTCCTTCTGCAGCCGGTCGCGGAAAAGAAACAAGCGGAACAAATTGAACGGAAGCGCCGGCGCGCGGAGTTCGTCTTGTCCCAGCAGCAGAGCAACGGCGGCGATGGAGCGTCGCGCCAAGTGAAACGCGATACTCCCAAGGTTGGGAGAAACGATCCCTGTCCGTGCGGCAGTGGAAAGAAATTCAAGAAATGCCATGGAGTGACAGTTTGAGTGACAAAAAAATTTCGGGCGACGCTTATACCTTCGATGATGTACTGATTGTTCCTCTGAAATCGGACGTCCTTCCTACCGAAGCCCGAACGAATACCAGGCTCACCAGGCGCATCGAATTAAATATTCCCATCGTCAGCGCCGCCATGGATTCCGTCACCGAATCCCGATTGGCGATCGCGCTTGCCCAGCAAGGTGGAATTGGAATCATTCACAAGAATATGCCGATCGATAAGCAGTCGGCAGAGGTCGACAAAGTCAAAAGATCGGAAAGCGGCATGATCGTCGATCCCATCACGATGTCGCCAACCGACAAAATTGAAGATGCCGTCAAGCTGATGTCGCATTACAAAATATCGGGTGTTCCGATTACGGAAAACGGCCGGCTGGTGGGCATTCTGACGAATCGCGATCTTCGCTTCGAAACGCGGTTTCATCTGCCGATTCGCGAAGTCATGACGAAAGAGAATCTCGTCACGGTTCCTGTCGGTACTACGCTGGAAGAAGCTCAGCGGCTTCTGCACAAACATCGGATCGAGAAACTGCTCGTCGTCGACAAAAACCAGAACCTCAAGGGATTGATCACGGTCAAGGACATCACCAAGAAAATCAAATATCCGCTTGCCGCAAAAGACAGCCAGGGCCGCCTTCGGGTCGGCGCGGCGATCGGCGCAACTGGTGATTACCTCGAGCGGATGGCTGAGCTAGTGCGGACCAAAGTTGACGTGATTGTCGTGGACACGGCGCACGGCCATTCTTCGCGCGTGCTGCGGGCCGTGAAAGAAGCAAAGTCTCGGTTCCCCGAAACGGACGTGATCGCGGGAAATGTTGCCACTGAAGAAGCCACACGCGATCTCGTGTCCGCGGGTGTCGATGCCGTAAAAGTGGGTATGGGCCCCGGCTCGATCTGCACGACAAGGGTGATCAGCGGAGTCGGCATGCCTCAAATCACCGCGATCCTGGCCTGCGCTCGCACTGCCCGCGAAGCCAATATTCCGTTGATTGCCGATGGCGGTATTAAATTTTCCGGCGATGTCACCAAAGCATTAGCCGCAGGGGCGGACAGCGTCATGATCGGATCGCTATTCGCGGGAACGGACGAAAGTCCCGGTGAGACGATCCTCTATCAAGGCCGCACATTCAAATCGTATCGTGGAATGGGATCGTTGGGCGCGATGCAAGCGGGCAGCCGTGATCGCTACGGCCAGGAGCAGGAACTACCCGGCAAGCTCGTTCCCGAGGGCATCGAGGGACGCGTTCCCTACAAAGGACCCCTCGCTTCATTGGTAACGCAGTTGGTTGGAGGATTGCGTTCCGGCATGGGCTATTGCGGCGTGAGCACCATTCCGGAGCTTCAAACGAAAACGCGATTCGTGAAGATTACCGACGCCTCATTGCGCGAAAGCCACGTCCACGACGTGTTCATTACGAAAGAAGCGCCGAACTACCAGTTGGATGAAGAGTAACCCAGGAAACTCCCCTCCTAAGTTGAGCGTGTTGCAAAACTGCCGCAAAGCGGTTTTCGTCTGCTGTAGCGGCGGTCTATGACCGCCGGTACTTCGTTGATTCTGCGAAAAACCGGCGCTCATAGAGCGCCGCTACAGTAAGAACCGAACCCGCTATTCCGTAGTTTTGCAACACCCTCAAGTTAGGAGGGGAGTTGCACGTCACCAATTCATTTACCCAATCGTCGTTTTTCCGGCCCGCCTGAAAGGCTCCTTCACGTACTTGTCCGCTTCCGCTTTGGCGCCGTAGGAGTCGTCGCCCGTGTTGGCGGCCTTCTGATACTCGGTCACTGCGCGCTCGCGCTGCCCCCGGATATCGAAGATCTTCCCGCGATTGATATAGGCCCAGACCTCGATCCATTTGGGCTTGAGGTCCCCGTTCAGCGCTTCTTGAAACATTCCCGAGGCTGCCTGCAGGTTGCCTAATTCGAACAGAGCTTCACCCATGCGGAACAACCCGAGTGAATTGTGCGAATCAATATCGACGGCTTTCTGGTATTGATCGATCGCATCGTTGTATTTGCCCTCATTGGCGAATTCCTCGCCGCGGTTGATCAGTACCGCGATGCGGATGTCAGGCGACATCCGAAGAATCTTTTCCCTAGGATCGATCACGACCGATTTGGGTTTGCGCTCGGTTTTGACCTCGAACTCGCTCGATTCGCCCACAACTTCCACACGCGCGTATTCCGGGTCGCCGTCGGTTTGAATTTGAAATTCAACCGGCATTTTGAACAGATCGAGATCCTGCTTCACCTGTCCCAGAACTTTGTAACCGTCCTTCTGCCGAAACACGGTGTATTCGATCTTGAATTCCGGAACACCGCTTCCGTTCAACCACTGATCGAAGAAGTAGCCCAAATCGCCGCCGGCCGCATCCGAGCCAAGTTTCTCAAACGCCTCGGTGGAGCCGGGTGTGTTTTCAAACTGCCGGACGTAAGCGCTCAAAACCTTGTTGAAACTTTCGTCACCGATAACCCAACGGAGCATTCTTAGGACGAATGCGCCTTTATACTCGACCAGCGATCGGTAGTCGGGTGAATCTTTCTCTAAACCACCGGCCTGACGAATAGATGTGGTTCCTTCGTACGCCAGCGCCTTTACGAGCGCCTTGTTGATGTGCTCTTGTGCTTCGGCCGGCGACAAAGTTTGTTCGAAGTACAGAAGACCGGCGAATTGAGCCATCCCATCAACCAGCCATGCATCGGAGCTCGGATCCTTGACTCCGATTTTCAGCGGGAACCATTGATGCGCCACGGTCGCAGCAAGCGCGGGCATATCGAAATCCTTGCGAAGCTGGGAGGATGGCAGAAGCAACATTCCGATAGACCACTGAGCGTTCCAGTTGGCGCCTTCGACCTCCACAATGCGGAAATTCGATGAAGGCGGCGGGCCAAATCGTTGCGAATAATAATCGAAGACTTTCCCTACAGATTCGGCGATCGACTTGACAGCATCGGCGTCGGCCTTCACCGAGTGGACCGCGATTTCGGCTTTCTCAGATTTGTAATCCGTCCTCGCATATTTCCCTGCGGCGACGGTTCCCCAATACGAAGGTTGATTGCTCGCGAAACCGTCTCCGCCTTTGGGAAGGTCCGTGACGAGCGTCCATTCCGAAGGCACATTCAGTTTGAGCCGCATATCCGCTTTGTCGCGATAAAGGCCGTTGGTTGGGAACCACTTTCCTTCGTACAACAAGAACGCGCTGTCCTCAGCGATCCGTGCGAGGATGGGTTCACGACGACTTTGTTCGGGATCAAGAATGCCTGAATACTCGATGTGAAGAACGGGGTTGTTATTGAACTGCTGATTGCTCAGATCGAATTCGACCGTGGAATCGACGTCGAACTGCCGAAACCGGACCTCGGCCGTTCCGATGCTTGCGCGATCCACGCGTAAACGCCGATCGAGGTCGAAGGCGGCGTAGTTTTTGCGATCGAGCTGCTTGAATTTAATGTCGGCTTTTCCGGTCAGGCGATGCTCCTGCGACACTATCGTGACATCAACAGCGTATGATTCGACGTCGATCTTTGGACGATCCGATTGGTCGTCCTGCGAGGCTTGCGGTACCGGACGCGCCTGTTCGGCCCTCGACGGGGTCACGAGCAGAGTTGCGATCAACAGAAAAAACAAAGGATATTTCATATGTTTCAAGGAATTCTCACCACTAATTTGCCCATTCCGGCATTGTCGTTCTGATCGTATACGCGAACCGCGATGATATGTTCTCCAGGCGGTAACTCGCCGGAGAGATAGCTGAACGATTCAGTCTTTTCATCAATGATGCCGTCTTTTGGAAAAACCGGCCGCCAATCGCCCGTATCGATCGCAACCTCCGCCTGAGACAATGTAGACGTTTGGTCTGCGGCCTCGATAGCAATGCGAACCCGCCGGTTTTCGATACGATCCAAAGACACTGTGACCACGGGCGGCGTATTGTCGATGGTGAAAGGACGGCTCTCCATTTCACCTCTCGAAGCAATCTCTGCGGGATTGGACGGTTGGTCGCTCGCAACGACGCGGACGGTGTAGATCCCGTCTGGAAGCGTATCCGAATTAATGGTGTAAAAATTGTCCTCCAAATCCTTTTTGAGCAATTTCCAGGTGCGCTCATTCTCGGCCCGGTAATACAGGTCATAAGTGAGCGTGTCCTGGTTCTTATCTGTAGCGGTCCACTGGAACGACTGCGCACCCCGCTGCGGCACCCTCCGCGGCGGAATAGCCTGGATTCTAGGCTGGCCCGCGCGCGCGTTCGCACGGATGGCAGCGGGATCGTTGGGATTGATGTTGTTTCCTTGATTCAGCGGGACCTTCTGAAGCGCGACGCCCGAAAGCAGCACGTCGATGTTTGTAACTTCCGGTCTGAAGTTCTGCTGGAGATAAGGAACCTTAACGGAACCAAGCCGCGGCGATTTCGTCCCGTCGGATTTCAGCGCGGCCTTCCATTGAATGAACCTCGCCTTTGGGCTCGCGTTTGCGCCAGTGGAATCGACCGGCTCCCAGTCGGACCAGGTCTTGTCGGGAACGCTGGTATTGCCGGTCCTCGTGGAGATTTCAATCAGATTTTTCTCTTCGGATCTCCAGGTCAGCTTACCCCACGACGAAACCGCATCCGTATCTTTCACAGTGGATTCATATGTTCCCGAAGTTGCCAGCGCATCGCCGATACGGAAGAGCTTTCCGATGTTGGCCGAGGCAGCGTATAGCCGATTTCCGGCCTGGATCAACCGCGTCGTTTGCTCTTCGGTCGATTCTAGTAGCAACGTCGTGTTTTTGGGACCCTCCACCGAATAGATGCGGCCTTTCGCCCCGGTCGAGAACAATAGTTTTCCGTCGTAGGGCAGAACCGAAAACACCATTTCGTCGCGCGACCGCCACAACGTATTCACGACACCATCGGGCAATATTTCGAAAACCGCGCTCTGCGCATTGGCGTCGGTAGCGGTGCGCCGCGTTTGCGCGCGCGGTGTCGTGGATGATACCGGTTCAAGCGGTTCGACGACTTGGATATCCTGTGGTTCGGCGGCGTTGACCGTGACCGTTACAGTGGCCTGGGAACTTGAATTGGTACCCGACGTTGCCGGAGTCGGCGTTGGGGCAAGCGCCGGTTCACCGCTGATAGCGGAAGCGTAAAGCGTTCCGTTCGGCCCAACGGCGACCGAGTGGATCTCGCGCATACCCGAATCGTATAAGACGAATCCCTTTCCTTCCGGAGAAATGCGATATACGTAGCCCTTCGGATCTCCGCCGGCAATGATGTTCCCGTCTCGGTCAATAGCCATCGACACCACGTGGGTTTCATCGGTGTCGTAAAACGGCGCACCCTTCCCGTCGGGCGTTACACGAAAGATGACGCCCTTATCTCCTGTGCCGACAAGCAAGCGTCCTTGCTTATCGAACACCAGCGACCAGATATATTTCGTATGCGGATCGAAGAATTCCTGGGGCGTACCATTCTCGATCTTGTAGACCTTGCCGTCTGGAGACGCACCGGCATAAAGGACATCTTTGCTATCGACGGCCAGCGCCAGAACATCGAGTTCCGACAGGTCAGCCAGCATCGTGCCCTTGCCGGATGGATCGATCTTGAAGATCTTGCCGTCGTGGCCCGTACCAAGATACACATTACCTTTGGAATCGGCGACGGTAGACCACACCAGCGTCTGCTCGGTGTTGAATACGAGATCGAACCGCGGAGCGAGGATCAGTTCGTCATCGCTGGTCAGCGATACGTTCGACAGTTTGCCTTTCCGAAAATCGTCGTACGTCCGCGTCTCCCAGAACAGGGGCGTTACCGCCAGCAGGGGTATGGCTGCGGCGAATGGCAACAACCAAAAAATTCTTTTCATGTAAATGATCTACGCCGCTGGTATTAACCCATCGGCTTTATTGTGAGATTTAGAGATCTCTGCCCCTGAATCACGTACTTGGATTGCGGAAGTTCGTACTCACGAATGGTCGAATTGGCCATACCGGACACACTCCGGCTGGAAGATCGATCTGTGTTGATGACGGCTGCCATCGATGGGGGCAATGAAGGAAACTCTTCTCCGCCGATCACGACGCCCGGTTGAAAACTCACGACCTTAATATAAAGGCGGTCGTTCTTGCGTAACTTGTTTAGCTCGCTGATGACCTGTTTCAATCCGGTTGGAACACCGGCTGGACCGCGCCGAATATCAATGCCGGTCACTGTGGTTCCATCACCTACAACCAACTGAATCGGGCCGGCAGGCAAACCCGCAGGAATCTGGACGGGATATTGCTCGATCACCGATTCGCCTGTGGTCGTGCGCATCGAGGCGGTCAGTGTGACGGTGTCGCCAGGAGCGACTTCCGCCTTGTTGACCGAAACCCTTTCCAATTGGGCGTTCGTCTTCCGGTCCATCGCTGTTATTTCCAGATCGATATTGTCGATCTGGACGCCGTCATAACCGGACATCAGCAAATATTGAAGCGGACTCACGGCGGCGATCGACGCCATTGCCGGCCCATTCATATCGCTGGAGAACACATTTCCGATATTCACGGGCTCTTGGTTCTTTAAGTGGATCTGTCCGGACACGTAGAGCGTCATTTCACCAAGCGCTCTCTCACTGGCGGTGATCGCGTTGAACACGATGAAATTCATTAAAGGCGCCGTCAAGAAACGATCAGAAGCGACTTCGAATTTGTACTGATTCGTGGTGTTCAAGCTCGACTTTACCGATACACTAACCGGAATCATTTTGGACGTGGCACCCAATGTTCCGGCGATCCCGGTCGAGCGGTCCTGTTGGAACGCCCCAACGAGATTCAAAGGAACGGCAAGCTTGAATGAGTTCTGAAGATTCGGCAGGAGCGAAATGACGTATCCTGCCGACATCGGCACGTCGGTTGGGCCGGCCGTGAGGTTCGGATGACCGAATGCATAAACCTTGTTCCCATCGACGTATGTAACCGTCCCATTGGCACTCCAACTAATGTCGCCTCGAATCAGTTCGACATTGATGGACGATCCAGGCTCGATCTTGGCTGGACCTGCCAAGCTCGCAGCGGCACTGCCGCTCCCGCCACCCTGCATGGGCGCAAAACCGAACGCGCTGAAGAAGGCAGCAAATTGTTGCAGGGCCGCTTCGGAAGCTCCTGAAACAAACAGCGGCGTCTGAATGCGCGTCAGCGAGGCAGATGAGGCGGCTGTTCCGAATGGGCTGGAGGCCAGCAGAGACTGAGGCAGCATTAACTGATAAAGTGGCACCCCAGTTTCCAGTTTCTGAAATTGGCTGTAAATAAACGCTGTGGGAGATTCCGCCGGGAACCCGCCGGAGGACGCGCGGCGAGGCGAGGACACTGCGCCACTATTCTGGTCCAGAAGGTTCAACATCTGCTGAATGGGTTGGATGCCCGCGATCGGTTCGGTTGCATACGGAAACGAAAACGCAACGGCGCCCAACAATTTGCCGTCGACATACACGGGACTTCCGCTCATTCCCGCGATGACTCCCGTCCGCGAAAGTGGGCCGCCGGAAAGACGGGCGAGAATCATGTCCTGCTTCGGAGCGAAGTTCTTCAAAACGCCCAGCAACTCGACATCGAACTCATCAATCGTGGTTCCTTGAAAAACTGTCCGGCCGATCCCTTTCATGCCCGGGCGCACCTCGTCGGCCGACATAAACTTGGTGCTTTGAGCATGGACTGTCAGAGAGAATGCCGTTATAAGGACGAGAAGACTCAACAATCGAAGGGTTTTTATTTTCATGGTTGGCCGGATCGACCCTTTCCTAAATACAATATTTTCAAGCAGAAAAGTAACACTTTATCTTAAAAGAACGACGGAGTTTATGTCAACGTCATGAGCAGGTACCAGTGAACGGTTTCATCCTCGCCGGCGGCAAAAGTTCGCGAATGGGCCGCGATAAAGCGCTGCTCGATTGGCACGGCCGGCCGCTCGTGGCGCATATGGTCCAGGTGCTTGAAACTGCAACCGATGAAGTCCGGGTGGTAGGCCGCGACCCCTTGCCAGACCGTGTCCCAGGCCGTGGACCACTTTCGGGAATTGCAACTGCGCTCGAGGTCAGTTCAACAGATGCCAATCTCATCCTGGCGGTAGATCTCCCTTTTTTAACGAAGGACTTTCTGCTCTATTTCCGATCCCAGATCGAAACATCGAGCCGCCGCCTATTGGCATGCAAGATTGGGTCCCATTTTCCGCTTTGCCTCGGTGTCCGAAAAACGCTCTTACCGGCGATTGAGCGGCTCCTCTCGAGCAAGGATCGCAGCTTGTACGCCTGGATTGCAGGCTCGGATGCAGAAATCCTTTCCGAGCCGCAACTGCGGACCGCGGGCTTTGAAGCTTCAATTTTCCGCAACCTCAACACCCCAGAAGATTACGAGCGGGGAAATTCGGGGTCAGACTGGTGAATTCCCTATTTTTCAAACAAGACTCCTTGACGCAAAATAGGGAATTCACCAGTCTGACCCCGAATTTCCCCGCTAGCCCCAGTTCTGTCCCTGGAATGAAGTAGGTTCCGAGCAGAAAGGAGGCCTGATGAACCGGCGATTGAAAAAGATCATCCTGGCGCCAGTTTGCCTTCTCGTACTCTCGGGGACTGCTCGTGCGCAATTGAAGGACAATTTGGAAGTGAACCTTTTTGGCGGTGGCAGCTTTTACACCAAGAACAAATTCGAGATCGGTTTTCCTCAATCGACAACGCCTATACAGGGCGCATTCAGGCTGGATCAGACATGGCGCGCCGGACTGCGGGTCGGCGTCTTTACTCGCGGCCATTGGAGCGAAGAATTTTTCTACAGCTATGATCCGACCACTGCACACTTTAGTCCTTCTGCGGCCCCATCCAGTTCCGTCAACCTTAAGCTTCGTGTCCACAACTACGGCATTACAGGCCTCTACTATTTCCATGACGATGAATTAAGAAGGATGCGTCCATTTTTAAGCGTTGGCGTCGGCGGCACGGCATATAAGTTAACGGCCAAAGCGGAGTCGATCGCCCGCGATCCTCTCCGAGGAAACCTTCCTGGCATCAGTGATTCGAACGTCCTGGCGTTGAATTACGGCGCCGGAGTCAAAATGAGATCGCCGGCAAGCTGGCTCGGTTTCCGTGTGGATGTCCGTGGGTTCCTCAGCCCGAATCCTTCGTTTGGTCTGCCACGGCGGTCAAATGATCCGAACGCGATCGTATTTCCGGTGAGTGGACCCATTCACAACGGCGAAGCGTCGGCCGGTGTGATCTTTTATTTCTTTAATAGGCAGTGAACGGTTTTTCGTCTTACAACTCGTGCTGGAAAAGACGAAGGCGCTCAACCATGCATTGATCAGTCTGGAACATGTACACTCGGCAACGCTGGATGCCTTGTCCCTGGCGCTGGACTTCCGCGATCAAAGCACCAGCGGTCACTCTCCTCGAGTCGCCGACCTGACGGCAGGTGCGGCGAGCGCGGTGGGCATCAAAGATGCGGTGCTTGTTGAAATCCCAACACGGAGCCCTGCTGCATGACATCGGAAAACTAAAGATCCCAGACAGCATTTTACGGAAGGCGGCGAAGCTGACCGCAGAAGAGTGGAAGATCATGCGAAAGCATGCCGAGTACGGCTTCGAGTTTCTGAGCAATATCGGATTTCTGAAAGGTGCGGCCGAGATTTAATGATGTCGCTGTCCCACCTTCAAACGGCGCACGGCCGAGTCCACGGAGAGGGATCCATCCGTAAATCTATGATTCCATTATTACGCTGGACTGTTCCGTTTTTGGACACACGCTTGCCGTTGACTAGCGGACCTTCGAAAAGGGGAATTTTTCCCATATGGGAAATTTTTCCCATATACTGTGAGTATTGTGAGCACTTCCAATATCCAAAAAATCGATTCCGTTCCCCGAAAAGAAACGCAACGCAGGACGAAGGTCTTGATCGTCGATGACGAACCGGCGATTCGCGAAGTCCTCGAGATGATTTTGCAGGAGTGGGGGTACGACGTGCGCCTTGCCTCCGACGGTGCCGAAGCAAAGGATCTCGTCGAATCCTACGACCCAGAGATCGTCATTTCCGACGTAGTGATGCCACAGCTTTCGGGCCTCGACCTTTTGCGATGTTTGAAGGCAGGCAATTCCAATCGGCCCGTCATTCTCGTAACGGCGCACGCCAGTATCGATCTCGCCGTCGAGTCGATGAAGCAGGGCGCTCAAGATTTCATCACCAAACCTATGGATTATCCCAAGCTGCGCGCCATCCTGAAGGCTGCGGAATCCGATATTGAGATGCGCCAGACATCACGCAAGCTCACTTCACAGCTCGAGCGTGGGTCGGGTTTCGGGGAATTCGTCGGCAGTAGCAAACCGATGAGCGAGGTCTATGACCTGATTCAGAGCCTCAGCACGACCGATGCGTCGGCTATCGTCACCGGAGAAAGCGGGACCGGCAAAGAGCTCGCGGCCAGGACCATCCACCGGCTCAGCAAGAGAGCCTCGGGACCCTTCATCGCGGTCAACGCTGCAGCGATTCCTGAAACGCTCATTGAAAGCGAAGTCTTCGGACATGAAAAAGGCGCTTTCACCGGAGCCGTTGGTACGCGGCCCGGTTGTTTCGAGTTGGCCAACGGCGGAACACTGTTTCTCGACGAGATCGGAGAAATGCCGATGCCGCTGCAACCGAAACTCTTACGCGTTCTCGAAGACGGCAAAGTCCGGCGTCTCGGGGGCAAGCAGGAATTCGAATTCGACGTCCGAGTGATTGCCGCAACAAACCAGGATCCGCGTATGGCAATTCGCGACGGCAAGCTCCGCGAAGATCTCTATTATCGCCTTACCGTATTTACGGTCCATCTGCCGCCCCTGCGCGACCGCAAAGAAGACATTCCGCTCTTGGCGCAGCATTTCATTGGTGAATTCAACAAGAAGCACAACATCAATGTCGAGGCTCTTCGCGACGAAGCCTTGGAAATGTTGATGACCTACTCATGGCCGGGAAATGTGCGCGAGTTTCGCAATGTGCTGGAGCGTGCGTTGATTCTTGCCCGCGGCGAGTGGATCGAAACCTCGCATTTGCCGCCGTACCTGCGTAACCCGAGCGCTGAATCGTCGACGAAAATCGTCCTTCCCTTAGGCATCACCGCGGCCGAAGCCGAGCGTGAATTGATTCTCAAAACCCTGGAGAAAACCGGCCACAACAAAGCCGAAGCGGCGCGTCAACTAGGTCTGGACGTGAAGACCATTCGGAACAAGCTGAAGACGTATAAGATTGAGGAGTGATGGTCCGCATATCGCTGTTCGCAGCGATCGCTATCATTGCCTACCTCAGTATTCGCCTGTTTCGCCTCAAAAAAGAAAATCAACGTCTGGCAGTTCGGCTGGTTGAGGTCGATCAGATGAAGAAAAACTTCATCTCGCACGTATCGCACGAGCTGAAGGCGCCGCTCGCGTCGATGCAAGAAACCACCCATCTGATCCTCGAACGTATCCCGGGCCCGCTAACCGATAAGCAAAAGCGCCTGCTCGAGCTCAATTTGCAGAGTGGGAAACGTCTAGCGCAAATGATCGGAAACATTTTGGATTTGTCGCGCCTCGAGGCCGGCATCGTCGAGTACGACATGCAATCCTGCGATCTGGCGGATCTGATCCACAATGTCGTCATAGAGCTCACTTCGGAATCACGCGAAAAATCGTTACGGCTTCTCACCGATATCCAACGCGAACCGCTTCTGGTGGAGTGTGATCCGAACCGGATGGTTCAGCTGTTCACGAACCTGCTCGACAACGCGATTCGTTTTTCAAACAAAGACGGTTCTGTCGGCGTCGAGGTGCGCTCTCTGCCTCAACCTCCGCGGATGCCTCAGACCGCGCGCGCGCGAATGGGGGAGAGAGTTAAGTCCAAAGGTTTTGCGCTGATTAGAATTTCGGATTCGGGTCCCGGTATTGACGATGCCCAGAAAGAAAATGTCTTTCATACGTTTCACCAGGTTCGCCACGGCAAGAAAAGTCATGGAGAGAGCCTGGGCCTCGGACTCGCTATATCCCGCGCCATCGTGGAAGCGCACGGCGGCACGATTTGGGTGGAAGACAACCCTGAAGGCGGCGCCGTCTTTTTTGTTTTATTACCTGGCGCGGTTGTTGGAGGATGAACGGTTTCCCCAAGCGTCTTAAGAAAGCCACAAAAAAGGCACAAAGAAGATTTTTGAGTCTCTTGTGCCTTTTTGTGGCTACTCATTTCACCTGCCAAAGCCAGAACGCGGTGTAGTTCCCGATGGCATGAACAACTTCCAAATCCAACGTTGGAAGGTGGCTCACCTCGCGAAGCGTTTTGTCATCCGAAATACATAAAACCCGAGTGCCGGCCTTTGTGATATCCGTCAATTCCTCGGGCGAGAAAACACTGCGCACTTGACTCGGGCGGTAATATCGCAGACCGTACTCCGCCCAGCGGGCAGGCTTATACATCACAACCGTTTCATCGTCGCGAACCAGTTGGCGCAATGCGCCCTGCCATGGACGCATGGTGTCGGTGACATCGAATCGGGGAAATACCATCGTCGCTGCTGTCACCACGAGAGCGATGACCGCAGTCGTATTGAACGCGGCGAGAAACACAGGGTCGAACCATCGTCCAAGCAGCATCAATATCGCAGCCATTCCAAACGTAACTGCTAAGATCAACACACCGCTGACATGTGGATCCACGTTGAGAGTATTTCCAAAGAACCCAAAGGCGACGCCAATGAAAACGAGGGTCCCTGCTTCGATAAACACAGCAACCCGGTAGACGCGAGAGGTGGGTTGCCACAGTTCGTTGCCCATGAGTAACGCGAACGGAGGGACCATCGGCAAGATGTAACCGGGCAGCTTCGATTCGGAAAATGAGAAGAAAACAAACGGAACGGCAGCCCACCACAGCAGGAGATGATCGTTCCTCCCAAACTTCCTGCGTGCGACGGAGATCAAGAGGAAAGTCCATGGAAACGTAAGCAACAACAGTACGGGAAAGAAGAAGAAAAATGGACGGTCGTGCCCATAGGTCGTCGAGATGAATCGCTCGACGTTGTGATTAAGGAAAAAGATCTCAAGAAATGCCCGGCCGTTCAGAATCGTGCAAAACAGATACCATGGCGCCGCGATTGCAATAGTAATCCATAGTCCCGCCGGATAACATTCGCGCCATTCATGCCACCGACCTCGCAGAAGAATGAAACCGGCGAGCGACAGCGCCGGCAGAACAAGAGCGACCGGCCCTTTCGCAAGAATTCCCAATCCGAGCGAGGCGTAAAATGCGCAGAACCACATCCGGCGCCGCGGCGTAGCGTCATTGTAGGCGAAGAGAAAGAACACAAGCGCCGCAGTCAAACACGTCGTGAGGAGCATATCCATCGACGCGGCCCGAGCAAATACAAATGAGCCGATCGAAGTCGCTACGACTAGCGCCGCCAGGAAACCTACAGCGCCATCCCAAAGTTTGCGGCCGCACCAGTAGATTAAAAATACACAAACAGTAGCGCTTAAAGCGGATGGGAAACGCGCGCCCGCTTCGCTGATTCCGAACAGCTTGTATCCGAGAGCGGCGAGCCAATACATCAGCGGCGGCTTTTCGAACCATGGTATGCCATAAAGCCGTGGCGTAATGTAATCGCGCGTTATCAGCATTTCGCGGGCGATGGCTGCATAACGCGGCTCATCTGGACCCACCAAGCCAATGCTGCCGAGCCCATAGAAGAACAGTGCATAGGACAAGACCGCCAGCACAGCGATGACAATAGGGTCGAAATAGCGACGCAGCCTGGGTTTCATGTCTGTCGTCTCAGGACAAATATGCAAAAATAGCACGGATGCGTGGAGGCATTAAAGGACTCGCCGAACACACACTCGCCTGGCTTTTAATTCGGACCTTCGGTCTCATGCCGCGCAGTCTTGCATATCCGGCAGCGAAGTTTCTCGCATGGTGCGGATTTCACCTTGCACGCCGGCAGCGGAACGCAGGCGCGCATAATCTCCGACTGGCATTCTCCGATCGAAGCGAGAGCGAGCGGGAACGCATCCTGCGAGGATGTTTTCACAATCTCGGACGACTGCTTGTGGAGTTCACACACTTTCCTGAATTGAACAAAAGCAATATTTCGCAGTACGTCATTCACGACGGCCTTGAAAACTATTTGGCAGGATTGGGCCGGGGCCGCGGCGTCATCTTCATGACCGCACATTTCGGAGCATGGGAACTGAGCTCGTTCGCGCATGCCCTATACGGATTCCCGTTGAAGTTTATCGTGCGCCCGATCGACAACCCACGGGTGGAGCGGTTGATCTCGGCTTACCGCACGCTCAGCGGCAACATTCCCATCGAGCGAAGAAGAGCGACTCGCGATATTTTGAAAGCTCTGCGTCAAAACGAAGCCGTCGGAATCTTATTTGATCAAAATACAACCCGGAGCGAAGGTGTATTTGCGGATTTCTTTGGGATACCGGCGGCGACTACTCCATCCATCGCGTTGTTTGCATTGCGTGCGGGCGCTGCAGTCATCCCCGGCTTCTTAATTTGGGACGAGAGGCTGAAAAGACACCGCCTCCGTCTGGATCCACCGGTTGAACTGGTGAATACAGGCGATCTTTCTCACGACGTCCTGGAAAATACGAAGAGGTTTAACAAAATTCTCGAATCGTACGTCCGGAAATATCCCGATCAATGGTTATGGATCCACCGGCGATGGAAAACGAGGCCCGAAGGCGAACCAACGATCTATTAGTAATTTCGGATTGCCTGTCCGTAAACCATGGACTCCAGCCGCGCGATGCGGTCTTCGATCGGGGGATGCGTGCTGAACAGCTTGACGATGCCGCCACCGCGTAATGGATTCACGATGAACATGTGGGCGGTCGCCGGATTCGCATTGAGCGGCACTCGCTGCGATCCCGCGTGGAGCTTTCGAAGCGCGTTCGCCAACCACAAAGGATTTCCACAAATGCGTGCGCCGGTCGCGTCGGCTTCATATTCACGCGAGCGCGAGATCGCCATTTGAATCAGACCGGCAGCAATAGGCGCGATGATAACCATCGCAATCATCCCAATGAGCCCTCCCGAACCTTCCTCATCGTCGCGGCGTCCGCCTCCGAAGATCATCGCCCATTGCGCCATATTCGCAATCATGCTGATCGCGCCAGCGATCATTGCGGCGATCGTACCTATCAAAATGTCACGGTTGCGAACGTGACCGAGCTCATGAGCCATAACACCCTCTAACTCTTCTCTCGTGAGCAGGCTCAAAATGCCTTCGGTGGCCGCCACGGCCGCGTGATTCGGATTTCGTCCGGTTGCAAACGCGTTCGGCGCGTCCGAGGGAATGAGGTAAACCTTGGGCATAGGCATATTCATCTTCAATGCCAGGTCGTGGGTCACACCCCACAACATCGGGGATTCGGCTTCAGTAACCTCCCGGGCGGCGTACATCCGCAGCACTATTTTGTCGCTGAACCAGTAGCTGAACAGATTCATTGCCATGGCGAAGATGAACGCAATGATTATTCCCTGCCGTCCGGCCAGAGCACCGCCCACAAAGATGAGTAGAACCGTCAGCCCAACCATCAGAACGATTGTTTTCGTCGTATTCATTGAATCTCTCCTAGACTACGCGCAAGCAACTCCACCGGATGCGCGACCTCGAGCTCTATGCCAAACTTTCGAGCGCCGTACTTAAACTGAAACATGCACCCGGGATTCCCGGTTGCCAATATATCTATATGCGCTTTTTCGATCTTTTCCATCTTTCGATCCAGGATTTCCATCGAAAGCTCATTCTGCGTAATGTTGTAAATTCCAGCGCTTCCGCAGCACTGATCGGCGCCCTCAATCTCGACAAATTCAATTCCTGGAATGGCTTTTAGCAAAGTTCGAGGCTCGTCGCGAATTCTCTGTCCATGGATCAAATGGCAGGGATCGTCATAACCGACCCGACGATCCAACGGAAGCTTTAGACGCGCAAAAATCCGAGTTGAGACCAAGAACTCTGCAATGTCTTTGACTTCGGCGGAAAACTGTTCCGCACCGTCGATCAACAGCGGATATTCCTTCAACATTGCACCGCAGCCGGCGGCATTAATAATAATGGCGTCCAACTCCTTAATAGGAAAAGCCGCAATGTTCTTGCGAGCCATTTCTTTAGCCGTGTCCCGCAGGCCGGCATGATTTGCCAGGGCGCCGCAGCAGATCTGTTCCCCGGGAACAACAACGTCGTATCCGGCAGCATTGAGAAGCCGTATCGATGAACGGTTAATCGAACCGAGCATCGAATTCATCACGCAACCGGCGAAAAAGGCGACAGTCCCCTGTTTTCTGCCTTCCGCACGGTAAAAACTATCGAGCGTCACTCCACGCTCGATGCCGATTTCCGGCATCAGCGCCTCAGCGGTGGCCATGCGCGGAGCGAGCAATCGAAGCAACCCAGTTTCCCTGACCATCGTTTGAATACCGGAGACGTGATAGAGCTCGAGCAAACGCGAAGCGATTTGGAAACGCCACGGGTACGGAAAAACGTGTTGCAGGATCACACGAGAAAGCCAGTGAGCCGATTTTTCTTCCACAATCTTCCCGCGCATCTCTTCCATCATGTGGCCAAAATGCACGCCGGAGGGACACGCTGTCTCACAAGCGCGGCAGTCCAAACATCGGAACATATGTTCGACGAACGAATCGGTAATCTTTGCTCTGCCTTCATCCAGCGCGCGCATCAGGTAAATGCGGCCACGCGGCGAGTCCATCTCGGTCCCGAGGACTCGGTATGTCGGGCAGGAGGAGAGACACAAACCGCAATGGATGCAATCGAGATAAAGCTTATTGGTTTCGTTCGCCATCCACGTGCCGTCCTGGATTCAGTCTGCCTTCCGGATCAAAGGCGTGCTTCATTTTCCTCATCAAAGCGTATTCGGCGTCGTTCAGTCCGAAGGTGGGTAGCTCTCGCCGCATCTCCAAAGGCATTTTCTCGATCACAGCTCGATATTTTTCCCGGATCCGCCGAATGTCAGCGGCCGTTCGAACCTGCGCGAGGACAATGCCATTCAGCGCGTGCGCTATCCACTCCGCCGGCTGATACTCCTCTATTATTTCACGTACGGCGGTTGGCAGTCCGACGACCCTTAATAGAGCCGGCCCCATGCGCTGATATCTGGATCGAAGTCGTTCCCAAGCGGCGCTTTCTTCGTTCCCTTCGAAAATAGTCCAATCAGCTGATGGGAGGTTCTTCAATTGCCACTCGACGGCGCTGGGATGTTCTCCCAGTCGGACCCATATCTCGTTTTCCGGTCCGACCCATTCGCAAGAGACGGGCTCGAGCCGGCTGTGCCGAATCGATGCAATAAGCTGCGCCGCTGTAGAAACATCAGATGCCTGCGTAATACTTGTCGCCGTACAGCCGAATTTCGCGCGGAGTTTGAGACTGATCTCAGCAATGATCGCCAATGTTCCGATCGAGCCCGTATAGAGTTTGTGCAGGTCATATCCCGTCACATTTTTCACCACGCGTCCGCCGGCCTTCGAAATTCGACCCGTCACTTCGACGACCTTCATCCCGATAATCCAATCTCGAATAGTTCCCACTGCCCGGAATGGTCCTTGAGCGTTCGCAGCGGCAATGCCTCCCATTGTTGCATCGGGACCATTCCAGGGATCGAGCGGGAGGAATTGATTGTTGGCCAACAATGCCTCTTGAAGCTGCCCGAGAGTTACCCCAGGTTCGACGTGTATTGTTAGGTCTGCAGGATTGTATTCAGTGATTCGACGAAGAGCGGACACATCAATCGCGCAATCTGCACTGCGAAGCGGATTGCCGAAATGCGTCTGCGTCCTGGCGCCGAGGGGAACGATGGAGCCTTTTTCGATGGAAACGATCTCGGCCAGCTCTTCCACGGATCGAGGTTGAAGGAGTTTTGCAGTCGAGAGGCCATCAATGGTCAACGCGTGACCTTCTGTTTTGCGCCGAGCAGAATTTCTTCAACACGTTTTCCAATTTCCGCGGTGCTCGTCGTCGTGTGTTTTCCGATTTCGGTGCAGCCGCGGCGGGCGGGAAAGATCTTGGCAGGATTGAGAAGCCCGTCGGGATTGAATACGCGTTTGACGCGCATCATCGTATCAAGGTCGGGTTCGCTGAACACGAGATCCATAAAATCTTTCTTCTCGTAACCGATGCCGTGCTCGCCGCTAAGAGAGCCGCCGACAGCGACACACAATTTCATGATCTCTTCGCTCATGCCGAAAATCTTGTCGACCTGATCGGGATAGCGGCTATCAAACAGGATTAATGGATGAAGATTCCCATCACCGGCGTGAAAGACATTTGCGACGGCAAGGCCGTACCGGCTGGACATGCGGTCGATTGCCAGGAGCACCTCGGGCAATCGCGTTCGTGGAATGACGGCATCCATGGTGATCATGTCTGGAGCGAGACGGCCCATCGCTCCAAAGGCTCCTTTTCGGCCGAGCCAGAGTCGGGCGCGCTCGTCATCGTCTTTCGCGATACGCACCTCATAAGCATTGTTGCGCCGACAGATTTCCACGATGGTTAAGGCTGTCTCATCCAAACCTTCGCGAAAGCCGTCGACTTCGACCAGGAGGGCGGCGACGGCATCTCGGGGATATCCGGCCCTGTATACCGAAGCTTCGACAGCCTCGATCGTTTTCGCATCGACGAATTCCAGAGCCGACGGAACAATACCCCCCGCAATCACATCGGACACCGTCTGGCTGCACTCCTCAACGGAATGAAAGGCTGCCAACATTGTTTTGACCGCCTGCGGTTTTCGGAGCAAACGTACCGTGATCTCCGTGACAATGACGAAGGTTCCCTCAGATCCAACGATTGCCCCGATAAGATCCATCCCGATCATTTCGCCGGCGGCATTGCCGAGACGGATGATTTCACCTTCAGCGGTTACGGCTTCGATCGCAAGGATGTGATTCGTCGTCATTCCATACTTCAGGCAATGCGGCCCTCCTGAATTCTCTGCGACATTTCCGCCGATACTGCACGACATTTGACTCGACGGATCCGGCGCATAGTACAGCCCGTATGGAGCGGCGGCCTGAGAGATATGGAGATTGACGACACCAGGCTGAACCACTGCAAAACGGTTCTCAACGTCGATCGCAAGGATGCGATTCATTCGCTGAAGCTCAATAAGAATTCCGCCTTCGGCGGCAAATGCTCCGCCGCTCAGTCCGGTGCCGGCGCCGCGCGGCAAAAACGGGATTCCGTATTCACGCGCGACGCGGACGATTTGAGCCACTTGGTCGGCTGTTGTAGGAAATACGACAACGTCCGGTTTTTTCTTGAAGAGAGGAAGGCCATCGCACTCGTAAACGAGCAGCTCGTTTTCATCATCCACGACGGACGCCGGTTGCAGAATCCGGCGCAGTTTGCCCAGGATTTCTTCCCTCACGGCTTCGCTTGCTGCTCCTTGAGTTTTTTGATCTGCTCCTTCACAAATGCCGCCTGCGGGTTATTTGGATTCGCCTCAACGAGTTTTTCCCAATACTGCAGGGCTCCTTGAGGGTCGTTCTTCCCGTGCAACATCGCAACGCCGAGATACAAGAGCGTTTCCGCGTCATTTGGAGAGGTCCGGAGGGACTCTTGAAACGTGGCGATCGCATCGTCAAATCGTTTCATGAAAAGCATTGCCGTACCCATATCGGTACGAACACTCAACGAGTCCGGATGGATTTCGAGAGCCTTCTTATAAAGGTTGACCGCATCGTCGTAATTCTTTTGGTCCAAATTGATGTTGCCCAACTCTACGATCGAATCAAAATCTTTCGGGTCTTGTTTAATCTTGGAGGTCAGTTCCTTCACCCGCTCCATATTGAGAGCCGGTGGTGGCGGCTCCGACGCGCTGTTCGCCGCCGATAGGTCCGTTGGAACATTCGGATCCACAGGCAGAGGGGTAGCACGCACAACATCCGGAGCTCGTTGCTTTTCCCAGGTATAGATGCCGGCAAATCCGATAGCAAAACCCACTAGCAGGAAGACCAAGAACTGCGCGCGCATGCCCTCGATCATACCATTACGGGCCGATGAAGGGCGCGAACAACGCCCGGTACGTTTCATCCGGAAAAGGCGGGCCATGATATCGCGAACGAACAAGGTCGATGATGGCCACATTGAATGAGAAGTTGACCGGGAGCTCAATCTCTAACGTCGTCCACTTCACGACGATAGCACCAACACCAGGACCCATTTCCGGCGGCTCATGCGCATCATCATTTGATTTCTTCCTCTCCGTGAACTTTGACGAATTTCGTCACCGTAAACATGCCGAAGCTGTTGTTGGGGTCGATCCGGTAGGCGTGGTTGTGAAACAACTGCGCGACGCCCAGGTCGATCGGGTTTAAGGTGGACAGGTAGTAGATCGCCGGAATCTCGCGCGAGGCGAAGTCCTCAAGGAAGGGAGCGAGCACGTCGGGATGGTTCCAGTACTGGATCCGTCCGACGCCTGACGGCAGCGT